>DAIDLK010000050.1:0-6224 GCA_027449525.1 Legionellaceae bacterium
GAGTTATCTTAATTTACTTCAGTAGCAAACCAGAAATGGTTGCCCGCCTGCGCGGGCATGACAGGATTTTTTGTCATATACAGAGATTAGTGACAATTGCAGCTTTACAAACTGTTTTGAATGATGTACAAGCATAAATGCCAATTATATCCTTTTAACATCGTTTCAGTACCATCGTAAATTATTTATGTACCTCTATAATAAACGCTATGCTCTTTTTCGATCAGAACCATCATTTGGAGCAACAGATAAATGAAACCCAAGAGACTGAAGGATTTCATTCGTATTTCTTAAATAAGGATTTCCTGTGCCAGAAATTGTTTTATAAAGGCTGTTTCGCCCCTTAGAGGATTTTTCAGCGAGCTTCGTCATTCCGCCGTAAGCTTCTACAACATTTCGAAGCGCTTCTAGAAAGCCATCTATATCACCATCATCTAACGCAGCATTTAAGTAACCTGCTGCTTCTTCAGGCTCTTTTAAGGATTCCATTAAATAATCATGATAATTGATACTTTTAGCCATGATTCTCTCCTTGTAAATAGTCATTCAAATACGTTTTTGCAAGCTTAATATCTTTTGTTTGTGTCTTTTTGTCACCACCACAAAGCAATAGTACAATGACATCATCTAACTCACTAAAATAGATTCGATACCCTGAACCAAATTTAAATTTTAGCTCACTGATATTTTCAGCTAATATTTTGTAGTCTCCCAAATTGCCAATGGCAACTCGCGCTAAGCGAGACTGGATCCGATGACGTATTGTCGAATCCAGCGACTCTAACCAAGCAATAAATGGACAATCTCCATTGTCTTTTTGGTAGATTTTTATTGTTTTTCTTTTTATTGATTGCATGTTTAATTGTATCCTAAAAGATACAAAACCACAAGGGAGGTAACTACTGAATTAGCTTTTTTGAGCTGATTTCTGATCAAGTTTCTCTAAAATATTAGACGGGCATGACAAGATTTTTTGTCATGTACAGATCTATTATTTAACATAGTGCATTATTTTTTGACTTCATTCTATCTCGAGTTTAGTGTAATTTACGCTAATTATGGTCTATGCTGATAGATATAAAGTAGCGTGCAAGGGTATGCCGATGCGAAAACTAGTGGTTCTACTGATTCTTTGTGTCTCTCTGCATGGATGGGCCGCGAATTCGCCAGAAAATATTCCTATTTATTACGGAGTTGGTTTGTGCGATTACCCGGAATTCAAGTGTATCACCGTTGGACGCGGGGATACTTGGGACAAATTGTTTCCTGACCCACAACAACGCGATTTAGTACAACGGATTAATCGAACCTCAAATTATTTGACCCTTGGCAAACAAATTGCTGTTCCGCGCGATTTAGAGCATGCCACGTTGTTAGGCATGGCGCCATTTCCACAAACCATTGATGAGCATGCCAAGCAAATAATTATTGATCAAGACAAGCTGGCTTGGGGTGCGTATGACGCACAAGGACAATTAATTAACTGGGGACCTATTTCTTCTGGACGTGATAAATGCCCAGATAGCAATAGTTCTTGCCGAACCATGACCGGTATCTTTCGGGTTTTTAGTAAAGAAAATGAACGGTGCAAATCAGATGTTTACCCCATTGGTAAAGGGGGTGCGCGCATGCCGTACTGTATGTATTTTCATAAAGGATTTGCTCTGCATGGATCAGACGATATCCCAGGATATCGAGCCAGTCACGGTTGTGTGCGATTGTTCGTGCGGGATGCTAAATGGTTAAACGAGCAATTTACCGATTGTTCAAATGAGGACAATAACTATTTGGGTACTAAAGTTGTGGTGCGGACAGTTAACTCAGGTGGAACATGATGAATAACAGACAATGGATAGCCTTTTTGGGGGCGTTGCTGCTGTCAGCTAATGGGCTGGCGGCTGATACTGAAGACAGAAATCCCTTGGGCTGTCGCGATGTGGGTTATCTGCACGAGCTGCGTGTGCTTCGTTTACTTCCTCCCAATTCAGGCGATTCGCAAGCGTTATTTTTTTTATTTAACCGTCAAATGCAGCCGGTGAATCTTTATCAAATGCGTCATGAAGATAGTACTCGTAGTGTTTACATGAATCACGTGATACGCCCACGACAGTGGGCGGTGTTATCAACCAGTGAGCCACAGGTAAGTTATATTTGCACGATTGACAACCAAAAAAGTAGTTACGGACAGGTGGTCGATTGCGCCGATTACATTAAAGTATGCCAGTATGTGCGTGTTAAATACGGAATGAATAATCGTGGTAATTATTGGGTCGTGAACAGCAATACTCGGGGTGGGGCTGTTAACGAAGTGCTCCATTACGGCATTATTCCGCGTTAAGACAATTGCTCAGCCAAGGGGATTTGCATGAAATTACGTAGGCTATGGCTTGTAGGTGCAGGGATGTTGGTCTCAACAATAGCGTCCGCTCTCTCGTCAGCAGTCGATGCGTACCGCGAGGGGCATTATTTTCAGGCCAGCTCAGCTCTAGTGCGTGAAACTAGTCGCGATGGTGCTGCTGATTACTACCTGGCTCGGATGTTTTTATACGGCTATGGCGAGTTGAAAAATGATGCCGTAGCACTTCGCTATTTAAATCAGTCGGCTGAACACGGCTATTTACCTGCAATTAATATGGCAGCGCGTGTTGCCTTGGTGAAAGAAAATGACCCGGTGCGAGCACTTTATTGGTTCAAAAAAGCGGCTGAGGCGAATGATCTTAGTGCGCAACTATACTGTGCAGCCGCTTATCACGTTGGTTTGGGTACGCCAGTAAATGAGGATCAGTCGAGGCGCTATTTAATTCTTGCCGCTAGACTTGGCAATGCGCGTGCCCAATACGCCTTAGCTGAGCATTTTTTGGCGGCACGGGACAAAGCAAGCCAAAGCTTAGCCGTGGTGTGGTTAAACAAAGCACTTGAAAAACAATACGTGCCCGCAGCCGTGAAGCTCAGTGAGCTCTACAGTTCGGGGCGTGGCGTGAGTCCTGACGCTGAAAAAGCTAAGAACTTGCTCGATTGGGTTGCGGCACGCAAAGCGAACGAGCAACCGAAACGAGTGGCAGAAATGATTCCTAGTGAAGTAACCCCACACGAAGCGGCAGCACGCTGGCTTAGCGATAATCGTGCCACGACATTAACCGCTTGCGGTTATGATGTACATGGTATCTTGCGCGATTGGCAAAATCCGCAGGCACTGTTGCAAAATAATTACAATCAAGCACCACAAATGGCTAGATTTTCGCGCGATGCACTGTTTAATCCTCATTTTGAGATGATGGACCCAAATCATGTGTCTCTGATTGATTATTACCGTGCTTTTTTGCAATCATCAGCGCAAGGCCCAGAAAAAACTGTTAATTTCCCGAGCTATCCTGTTACTTTAAATACGGTGAATTTACAAGTGATCCAAAAAGCGGTACTAGGTGATTCCACGGTTCAGTTTCAATTGGGGCAAGCCTACCAGCAGGGAGTTGGTGTTACTAAAAACATGCAACAAGCGATCAGTTACTATAAAAAAGCAGCAGCACAGCTAGAATTGCGTGCAGAATATAATTTGGGTTTAATTTACTTGCAAGGACTGGCCGGTAAACCCGATTATCCAGCAGCACTAGGATGGTTGACGCATGCTGCATTCAAAGGGAATGCTTATGCGCAATACGCCTTAGGACAAATTTGGGAAAATGGTTACCCCATTCCGTCAATTCCGGGAGAGCCAAGTATTGAACCCGATCATGAACAGGCGCTCTCAATGTATTATTTGGCAGCATCGAATCATGAGCCAGGCGCTCAGTATCGTTTGGCCAATTTATTAGTGCGAGAGCCAGACAGCAGCTTAACGGTTGCCGTTAAACAAAAACGTGACGCCCTGATTCGAAGCCTTTATGAGGGAGCAGCGGCTAATGGCCAAGCGGAGGCCCAGTTGCCGCTGGCTTTCTTTAAGGCAATGGACGCTAATGCGTCTGAACAAAATGCAGCGTTTGAGCTGGCTAATAGTCAAGCCTCTACCGATAATCCGGCAGCGGCACTATTATTAGGCTTGCTCTATGATCGAGGCATCGGGGTAGCCACTTCTCATCCAAAAGCGATGATTTGGTACCAAAAAGCAGGTAGCAATCCGTCAGTTGATTTTATTTTAGGTACTTATCTTGCTCAAGGTAATGGAGTTGCTAAAGATAGTGCGCGGGCACATACCCTATTAGCACAAGCTACTCAAGCTGGTTTTTATTATGCGCCTCTCAACCTTGCGGTGCTCGAGCAACAGCAACAGCAGCCCTTTTTAGATAACCTGCTCAAGGCTCATCAAGCTGGCAATAACAAAGCGAGTTTACTGTTGGCCGATTATTATCTCACCTACAACAATCATGTCTCGCAGTTACAACAAGCGCGGGCTATTTATCAAGAGTTAGCGCAAAAAGGCAATGCGGAAGGACAAGTGAAGTTTGCTTATTTGTTGGAACATGGCTTGGGTGGTGCTCAAAATAGTGCGCAGGCAGCCGCCTGGTACGAGCAGGCGGCTAATCAAGGACAATCCATCGCGCAATACCGTCTCGCTCGTTTACAACAATTGGGTTTGGTGAACGGTAAACCAGATTACCTGCAAGCAAAGAAATGGTACATGGCGGCGCGAGCGCATTTTGCTCCAGCAGCTATTGCATTGGGCTTTATTGATGAAACAGTCGATGATAATTATCACCAAGCGTGGCAAAATTACACGTTGGCCGCCGAACGAAACGATCCAGTGGGTCAATTTAATTTAGCCCTAATGCTTGAACAAGGCAAAGGAATGCCCGTTGATGCGAGACGAGCCGAGGGATTGTATCTAGCGGCAGCTAATCAGGGACACACTCAAGCGATGGTGCAGTTAGCTGGATTGTATTTAACTGGCCAATTAGGCGCACGCGACGAAAGCAATGCGTTATTTTGGCTGAAGAAAGCGGCCGGTCAAAATGATCGAGGAGCTCTCTATCAGTTAGGTTTGTTGTCTGAAACAGGGATTGCAATGCCGCTTGATTATTCCGAGGCTTTGCGGTTTTATCAGGCTGCCGCGAATAGGGGTAATGACAATGCTTCACTGGCATTAGCGCGCTTTTATCAATATGGTTTTGGTGTGTCGAAAGACACGATGAAAGCTGCTGAACTCTATAAAGCACTAGCGGCATTAGGAAATGCTACAGCGGCCTATCAATTAGCGCTGTTAACTTATGAAGGTGCACTGGGAGAGCCCAATCAGCAAGATACTCGACGTTGGCTGACGTTGGCTAGTAATAACGGTAATCAGCAAGCGGTTCGCCGGCTGCAATGGTTAAATGCCCAAACTGACAGTAACGTTAGTTTTATTGAGCCATTGGAATGGACTGGTCGACAAACTGCTGCCAATGAGTCGGCGCATTGGATTTATTTAAACGTAGTGCGTGAGTGGAACCAAGGCAATGAGAGGAATTCGCGTTTATTGTTGAGTCAATTATTACAAGAATATCCAAACTATGACCCAGCAAAACAAGCTTATACGCATCTGCAAGAACAGTCGGGTTGGGAGCAAAGCCGTCTATAATGCTGTATTATAGCCAAAAAAAATAGATAGCAATTTATGCATCGTTCTCACGAAGAATTTATTACCCCACACGTACCCAAAACGGGTACTAATCGAAAAAATAGTTTGTACAATTTCATCCAGGATCATTTGCAGACGGATCTGTTAGCTGGTTGTTCTGTTTCACCCAGTTACTCTCCTACGCGTCATGCCTGGTTTATTGTCGTGCCGCTAGCAGGAATGGAACCGAATCCTTTTTTCGAATTTAAGCTGCTTAGCAGTCATTTGTCGGTTGATGAACATTTTATAGCTGAGAGTTCACCGCATGCCAAGCCATGTATTTGTGCAGCTCATATCACCTTAATTTATCGGCATCAGGTGAATACGTCACGCGGTATTCGCGTGCACGTTCGTTTTAATCAAAATGGACAATTGACGCGAGAGCCGGTAAAAGTGGTTGCATGCGACCTTGATCACCTTGGGCATGTCATTAGGACTGGCTTAAACTTACCGTTTGATCCCAAGCAATTCGATTTGATCTTGGCTCATGCAAGTGCCGCGCGAGAATTAATCAATCAGTTATACCAGAAAAAAGCGAGTCGGTACCTTGAATTAGAGAGCCAGGCGGCCGAATTAAGCCAAATTTTGGCGCAGCAGTACGCAAAATTTCATGACTACGTTCCGCTAGCTGACT
>DAIDLK010000050.1:6234-6546 GCA_027449525.1 Legionellaceae bacterium
ATTACCGAGCAGCTCACAGCTTATAGCGATGTATTGATTGACGGACGTACTAATTATTTCACTCGCTTGTTAGCGGCCTATCAATCAGGTACTACTGCTGCGCGCCATATAGACCCTCCAGCGGCGGTTACTTTGATGGATGATCAATTACATGCTCTATCCATGCAAGTCGTTTCACCTCCAAAAAAAGCCATCGCGCTCTCAAGCGAGCAGCAGTTTAAAAACGATATCCAAGCGTTAGTGCAGCGTATTCAAGAGATTGAGCAGGCGAGTGAGGCAGTGGCTGTTCGTTTGTTAGCTAGAGAGCCTTTG
>DAIDLK010000051.1 GCA_027449525.1 Legionellaceae bacterium
GAGTGACCAAACAATACCGGCACACGGACTGCGGTCGGATTCACCAAAATGGTGTCATCGGCTAAAATTTTTTGGGTTTCCCAAACCATTTTCATTTCTTCACGGGTATAGCCATTCACTTGGAATGCATCAATGTGGGGGATTACATTAAAAGCGATTTGTTGCGAATAAACACTTGGATTATTGATAGGTCTTCCATTTATTAATAACCCAACTTGGTTAATTAACTCACTGACCGCTTCTCGCCCCGTGCCAGAAACGGCTTGGTAAGTACTCACGTTGATGCGCGCAATACCCACCGCATCATATAATGGTTTTATCGCTACCAGCATCTGTATGGTAGAGCAATTTGGATTCGCAATAATACGCCGCGGTAAATAATCGGCAATTCGCTCCGGATTGACCTCCGGAATAACGAGCGGAACATCGTCGTCATTCCGAAAATAAGCGGTATTATCGATCACAATACAACCGGCATTTGCCGCGCGCGGAGCATGTTGTTGCGATACCGCGCTGCCGGCTGAAAACAATGCAATATCTACCCCAGCAAAATCGAAATCAGCTACGTCCTCAACATTAAGCACTTGTTTACCAAAATTGACTGTTTTGCCAACAGAACGATCACTGGCAAGTGCAACTATTTTTTTTACTGGAAATCGGCGTTCATGCAGCACCGCTAGTAATGCTTCCCCCACTAATCCTGTTGCGCCAACCACAGCAAGTGTAACTTGTTTCATAATGCTCCTATCGTGAAGAGTTAAAATGTGCACGCACTTGTTCAGCGGTCAATAACAAGACGCCAGAGCCGCCGTGTTCGAACTCAAGCCAAGTAAACGGTACGTTTGGATAGCGTTCAATCAATGCCAACTCACTATTACCTACCTCAAGCACTAAAATCCCTTGCTCACTTAAGTGGTGCACAGCAGAGAACAAAATAGTATCAATAATGGCCAAACCGTTATCATGCGCTTCTAACGCCATACGTGGCTCATGTAGGAATTCCGGCGGAAGTGCTTGCATTTCATCGGCACCGACGTAAGGCGGGTTGCTGATGATCAAATCATACTGTTTGTCTTTAGGAATGGCCGCCAAACAATCCGAAAGATACAACTGCAAGCGGTCTTGCACACCATGCCGCTCAGAATTAATCTGAGCAACGGCCAAGGCGTCATGAGATAAATCTACCGCGTCCACGTGCGCTGCTGGAAAGGCATAACAACAGGCAATGGCAATGCAACCGGAGCCCGTGCACACGTCTAATACGTGCTGCACCTGGCTGTCTAACAGCCAGGGATGAAATTGGCATTGAATAGACTCCGCCAAAGGTGAGCGCGGTATCAGCACGCGCTCATCAACATAAAAAGTCAAACCACAAAAAAGGGCCTCGTGCATGAGATACGGTACCGGAATACGTTGCTCAACCCGTTTGGCTAACTGCAGCGCTAGCAAATGGCGCTCTTCATCCGTGACACGTGCTTGTAGTATCATTGGGTCAGCATCGTAGGGTAAGTGCACACTCGCCAGCACAAGCGCCATCATCTCATCCCAAGCATTATCGGTGCCGTGGCCAAAACAGATTTTTTTGGCATGTGCCTGCGAAACGCCAAAACGAAAAAAATCCAATAACGTTTTAAACGACTGCGTCAAAGCCACGTATTCATGCATGCCAACTCTCGATAAAATAATAATTTTGCCGAATTATACGTCAATTTTATCTTACTATGCTAACTCGAGTTTAGCGTATACTAAGCAGATGAGCACAGACGACGAATCCGACGAACAATTATTCCGGCGCCTAATGCGAGGCGTAACGCCACTAAAATCGCGCCCGCGCGCAGACACTATTCGCCGCAAAAAACATGTTGCTCCACCCACCCTCTGCATTAGCTACACGCTGTCTGATCCAATAGACCTCGATATGGGTGCTGAAACGCTCCTCTGTCACGGCAAGGCACAGGTGGCCCGCAAACAATTTTTACAACTACAGCGCGGTGAAATCAAACTGCAAGCTCGGCTTGATTTGCACGGATTCACCTTAACGAATGCTCGCAAACGCTGTGCGCAGTTTATTCTTTACCACCAACAACAAGGGACACGTTACGTATTAATCGTTCATGGCAAAGGCGCCAGGAGCAGCGCCTATTCCGTGTTAAAAAGTCACGTGAATCATTGGCTTAAACAAATGCCAGAAGTACTCGCATTCCATAGTGCGCAACCTCAGCATGGTGGGCGTGGTGCGTTGTATGTGTTACTAAAAGCAATTGTCAATAAAGGCTAACTTCACTATACTACGTCAATTCTTTTTTCTAGGGCTATTATGAGCAAGCAAGTCATCATTTTAGGCATTGCCGGCCCGTCCGCTTCTGGAAAAAGCTTATTAGCCAACACCATCGTCAACGAACTTGGCTCGGACCAGGTAGTGGTCATTTCTGAAGATGCGTATTACAAAGATAATAGCCACTTGCCTTTTCACGAGCGTGAAACAATTAATTACGACCACCCCGATTCGTTTGATCATGCCTTGCTCGTTGAACATCTGAAGCAATTACAACAAGGTCTTAGTATTGAAATTCCCACGTATTCACACGTGAAGCATTTGCGCTTACCCGAAACCCGTGTGATAGGAAATCATGCCATTATTGTACTGGAAGGAATTTTATTGTTCAGTGAAAAAAACTTACGCGAATTAATGGATATTAGAATCTTTATGTCAGCACCCTTGGATGTCTGTTTAATTCGCCGACTGAAACGCGACGTGGTAGAACGACACCGTTCGTTTGAATCAGTCCTTGAGCAATACGAAAAAACTGTTCGTCCAATGTATTTGCAATTTATTGAACCCAGCAGTCGATACGCTGATCTGATTGTACCGCGTGGCGGGGAAAACCGCATCGCTATCGATATGATCCAAGCAAAAATGCGTGAATTACTTGCCATTACCGGCTAACCACAGGAGTGTCATATGGGATTTTTAACCGGAAAAAAAGCATTAATTGTTGGCTTAGCCAGCAACCGATCCATCGCCTACGGTATTGCCAAAGCATTTCATGCACAAGGCGCCACCCTTGCTTTTTCTTATCAAAATGAACGCTTACAACCGCGCGTAGAGAAAATGGCCAATGAGTTTAATTCCCAGCTTACCTTTCCTTGTGATGTTGCTGAAGACCAATCCATTGCCGAGGTATTCAAACAATTAGCTGATGAATGGGACGGCCTTGATATTTTAGTGCACTCGGTAGCGTTTGCCCCAGCAGACCAGATTGGCGGCGATTTCATTGCCCAAACCACCCGTGAGGGCTTTCGCATTGCGCATGACATTAGTGCCTATAGCTTAATTGCGCTAACCAAAGCTGCATTACCCATGATGCAAAATAGACCAGCGGCTATTCTGACCCTTAGTTACTACGGTGCGGAAAAAGCCGTTGTGAATTACAACACCATGGGTGTGGCTAAAGCAAGCCTCGAAGCTTGTGTTCGCTACACAGCAGCCAGCGTCGGCCCCCACGGCGTTCGAGTAAATGCTATCTCGGCCGGTCCCATCAAAACACTTGCGTCCGCTGGCATTAAGGATTTTAAAAAACTGCAAAATACCATGGCAAACATGACGCCGCTACGCCGAAATATCAGTGCGGATGAAGTTGGTAATGCTGCTGCGTTTTTATGCTCTGACCTCGCTTCCGGCATTACCGGCGAAATTGTCCACGTTGACGCAGGCTACCATGCGGTGGCTGCAACGGCGGAGATGGATGAATAAGACGACTAAGCATTCTGCGCAAGCACTGTTCTTTCACAATGACCAATTGGTTTTTAATGAACTAACCCAGTGTTATCTATTACCGCTAGACAGCGTCGCCTGCGAATACCATCCCGACACTCATTTCTACTGTGGTCTGCATGACGATAAACCGGTCTATGCCGTATTCATCCAGCCGCACACACTCATTGCGCAACCAACACTTCAACTGATTGCAGTACGTACCGCCTTGATCAATACGAACAAACCTAGCTTGTGTCATTTAATGTGTCGCGCCAAGCAATTACTGTTTTGGCACCGTAAAAGTCTATTTTGTGGTCAGTGTGGACACAGAACGCAATTAATCGCACAAGAAAACTGTAAACGCTGTGAGCATTGCCAAACCACCAATTACCCTTTTGCAGCACCGGCTATTATCGTGGTGATTCAGCGTGAGCAAGAAATCTTGTTAGCACGCTCACCACGTTTTGCCACAAATATGTACAGCGCCTTAGCAGGCTTTGTTGAGCCGGGCGAGTCGTGCGAAACAACTATCGCTCGCGAAGTGTATGAAGAAGTTGGCTTAAGGGTAACCAACGCCCGTTATTTTGGCAGCCAATCCTGGCCTTTTCCTAATTCGTTCATGATAGGCTTTACTGCTGACTATGCTGGTGGTGAAATCAACATGAATCCTATTGAAATTGAAGACGCCCGTTGGTTTACCCGAGACCAATTACCCCCTTTACCACCGCCTTATAGCATCGCAAGACAGTTGATCGAACAAGTGGTTAACCAGCTCTAAGCATTGTTCAACAGAAGCAATTGATCACAATTTAACGATTCTCGCCAGCGCCACTTGGTGCTTAACGTAAGCCTCATAATTGGCTATGCCTTGCTCGGCGGTTAGACGTCTGCCTAGTGCTTCGCGTTGCGGCTTGCCGAGTGCCTCCAATTTGCCAGGAGTCACTTGCTGCAACTCCACAACCGTGTAACCATTGGGTTGCGCTTGCCCTTTTAACTGCCCCAATCGGGGTGCCATGGCAAACGCTAGCTGATGCACTGATGTTGGTTCTTTGATAGCTTGAACCTGACGCGAACTCTGAACGATAGTAGTCCAATGCAAATGATGTGCCTCTAACAATTGCTCGCGCTCCAGAGGAGAAACGCTTATTAACTGCTGACCCAGCTTGGCTGAGGCAAGTTGGGCTTTTTCCTGACGCAGTTTTTTCTCAACCGTTGGCTGAACAACTGACAAAGGTTGTTCTTGTGCTAATTGCTGCTCGCGTACTCGCAACACAACAACCTGCCCATTGTCCAACGCCACAGGTGCGCTATTATTACCTTGGTTAAACACCTCGTCACTGAATGCAGCTTTTAAAAACGCGGTATCATGCGTCACACCAGTGGCCTCGCCCGCGCGGGTAAACCAATCAGTGGTTTGTATCGGTAAGGCTAATTGCTCAGCAGCCGCTTGCAATGAATCAGGGTGCTGGTAACTCCAGTCGGTTAACTGATCCACTGCAGCGGTATAATCGGTTTGTGCTTTCTCGTTGACCCATTGCTCTGCTAGTTGTTTTTTTACGACAGAAAACGCACGAACTTTACCAGATTGGGTTGTAAAATTACTCTGGTTTACTTGGTAATAATCACGCAACTGTTGCTCAGATGGATGAATACGTGCTTTAAAATCAGCTAATGACAGAGTTAAGTACTCTACTCTCACTTGCTCAGGTATAACAAATTCAAGACGGTGCTTCGCAAAGTATGCTTCTAGCTCCGCAAGCGTAACAGGTACCGTCGACAGTAATTGTTTAGACGAAATTTGTACGTAACGGTAGCTGCGTGTTTCGAAATCGCTTCTGGCATAACTGTCCAACTCATTGGGTAAGGCAAACTCGGTTTCAGTTACAGCAAAACGTAGCTGATTAGTGATTAACTCTTCCGCCAAACGGTGTTGGAATTGCCGATGCGTCAGATGATTGGCCGCAAGCACCGACTGATAACGGGTGGGAGAAAACTCACCTCGTTCCTGAAAATAAGGCAGATCAACAATGGCGGCGTCGATTTGCGCTTTAGCTACGGTAAAGCCAAGCGCTCGGGCCGAGTAAGCGCTCACCTGATGAACAATTAGATCGTCTAATAACTTATTTTTCAGTGGTATTTGTTCTGCATCTGAACGATTGACCACCACTTGCCCATACATTTGCTGATAAATCTGAAAAAACTCATGCCTAGGTATCGGGTTACCATTCACGGTAGCCAGCGCATCAGTGGATTGACGGGATTCACGGTATTGTTGTACGCCAAAGAGCACCAACGTAACACCAATCACAATGACAACAAACCAAGCGACCATCCCACGAAAGCGTTGATTGAGTTCTTGCAACATGATGAATATCCATGAAAAAACGCGCCCTTAGGCGCGCAATATTGGCGGAGTGGACGGGGCTCGAACCCGCGACCCCCGGCGTGACAGGCCGGTATTCTAACCAACTGAACTACCACTCCTAATCTATGGTGGGTGCTGCAGGGTTCGAACCTGCGACCCTCGCCTTGTAAGGGCGATGCTCTCCCAGCTGAGCTAAGCACCCGGCAAAAATTCTATTGAACAGCTTCTTTCAATAGTTTTCCGGTTTTGAACTTCACAACACGTGAAGCTTTAATATCAATCTCTTTTCCACTGCGTGGATCACGACCTTTGCGAGCAGCGCGGTGACCAACTGACATTGAGCAGAATCCTGTCAGAACAATTTGATCGCCTCTTTTTAGAGTTTTAGTGACTGTATCAATGAACGCAT
>DAIDLK010000052.1 GCA_027449525.1 Legionellaceae bacterium
TGCCGCTCAATCCGGCGGCCTGGAATTACCCGTCGATGCTGCTGACGTTTTGCGAGATGATTGCCGGCCTGCCGCCACAGGCGATGGGCCAGGGGACGCAACCCGGCGTGGAGACGGCCACGGGCCAGGGCCAGCAGTTGAGCCAGGCGACGGCGGCACTGCAGCCCTACTGGGAGTTTGTGCAAGCCGGCGCACTCAATTTTTCTGGAATCATGGTATTCTGCCTTCCCTGAGTATGCAACCGTCGATATGCTGGCCTGGCAAACAATTCAGTTGATTCGTGATGAAGTCAATAAAGCGCTGGAGCAGCACCGGCGGGTAGGTGACATTGGCTCTGGTTTAGCTGCTGAACTGTTGATTTATGCTAACGATGCTGTACTTCCAATACTAACTCGCTTACAAGATGAGTTACGTTTTATTTTTATTACTTCGTCCGCTCAAGTATTACCGGCTAGCGCTTGTCCTGCTGAATTGCCGTGGCACGAAGCATTAGGTATAGCCATTGCGATTACGCCATCAGTCCATCCTAAGTGTGTGCGTTGCTGGCATCGGAGCGTGGATATTGGTCAATTGCCTGAGCATCCCGAACTTTGTGTGCGCTGCGCAGGAAATATTAGTGCTACGCCCGAATTGAGAAGGTTCGCGTGAGACGACTCATGGGCGCTTGGTTAGTCTTTGGTTTGCTGTGTGCGGATCAACTGACCAAAGCACTCGCCTTGTATTGGTTGATTCCCTATCAAGCGCAGGCATTTTCTCCAGGAATCAATTGGTTATTGGCGTTTAACTCGGGTTCAGCGTTTAGTTTCTTAGCACACAGTGGCGTCTGGCATGTTTGGTTTTTTCTCGTGTTTTCCCTGGTGATGAGTGGATTGATTGTCGTCTGGATGGCGCGCATCGACCGTTTGACTAGGTACCGCGAGTATTTAGGCTTGAGTTTTATTTTAGCCGGTGCTCTTGGCAATTGCTTAGACAGACTGCGCTATGGTTATGTCATTGATTTTATTGATGTTTACGTAGGTAGCTATCATTGGCCGGTGTTTAACTTAGCCGACAGCACTATTTGTATTGGGGGAGCGGTGTTGTTGTATGACGCGCTATGGGCTCGTAAGTTGTCGTAGTGGTATTAATACGAAATCGCGCTGTAGGAGTCGCGGATGCGGTAGAGTAAGCTTAGGCGTATGATACCTTTGATTTCCGTAGAGCAGAATATCAATATCCAGCGTACGTGCTCCCCAGCGCTTTTTGCGTACTCGCCCTTGTTGATTTTCGATGCCCTGACAGTAATGTAATAAGTGCATTGGCGACAAGGTGGTGTCGATGGATACCACAGCATTGCAAAAGCGCGGTTGAGCACGTAAGCCAACCGCAGCATTAGGATACAGCCTAGATTGTTGTCTTAGCGTACAGTGGGGAATACTACGTACTAGACGAATAGCCTGGTGAATTTGGCGCTCTGGTGAACGCAGATTACTGCCCAAACCAAGATAGCAGCGAATGGTCATGAGCGTTTTTTTCGACGTCGTTTATTTTTGGTTGTTGGTGTGCTTGCCATTAGAGCTGCACGAGCATCCGTATCTGCTTCTTGGAACGTGGTCCACCAATCAGTGAGCTCCATGGAGGCATCGCCTGCCAGAGCTCGTAAGGCAAGTAAATCATAAGCCGCACGAAAGCGAGGGTGTTGCAATAGCTCAGCCGGGCGGTTGCCTGAGCGCTTTAAAAACTGGTATTGCAATAGCCATATTTCGCGCATCATTTGAGTATGCCGCTTAGGTATTAAAATCACTTGATTTTGCTCTGCAATCACCTGAGACATTGCCTGCTCTAGAGCAGGCAATGGATCAACCTGACGTTCTAATTCGGCTGCACGGTGTAATAGAGGAAACCATAGTAGCACGGCAAACAAGAAGGCAGGTGTCACTGGTTTGTCATTGCGAACACGAGTGTCGGTATTTTCTAGAGCTAAGACAATGAGTGCATTCACGGGGTAATCAGAGCAGAATAACGCTTGGGTTAGTGGAAATAAATAGCCAAATATCTGATGCTCAATGAGTAAACGATGCACTACTTCGGCAAAGCCACATTGATAGAGTTTGATCATTTCCTCAAATAGACGTGAGCTGGCCACATGGCTGAGTAACCCACCTAACTCCTTGATGGGCAGGGCTGTCTCGGGTGCTATGGTGAAATTTAACTTGGCACTAAAGCGAATGGCGCGCAGCATGCGGACTGGATCTTCATGGTAGCGCGTGGTCGGATCGCCAATTATTCGAATCAGCCGTTGTTTCACGTCAGCCACGCCGTGCGTGTAGTCAATAATGCAGGCACTTGTAACGTCGTAATAAAGTGAATTCATGGAAAAATCCCGTCGCCATGCATCTTGCTCTAACGTGCCGTAAACATTATCGCGAATCAACATGCCGCGGTCGTTCGTTTTTTGATCAGTAGAGTCTGAGGTTAATTCAAGGCTACGAAACGTAGCAACCTCAATGATTTCGCGATGAAAGAGAACATGCGCCAATTTGAAGCGCCGGCCGATAATGCGTGCGTTACGAAACAAACGTTTAATTTGATTGGGGGTTGCATTGGTTGCTACATCAAAATCTTTTGGTCGATGCCGCAGCAAGAGGTCGCGCACACTGCCACCTACCAGATACGCTTGAAATCCGGCGCTGGTTAATCGATTAACCACCGTTAACGCATTGATGCTGATGTCAGCTTTCGATACCTGGTGCTGATTGCGTGGTATGATATAGTCGGAGTTAATTGCTGGCTGTTTATTTTTTTTTTTGCCGAGTAGGTTGCGAATAAATGTGATGATGGTTGTCACCTGAAGATATAATACTCTCACAACATTATAACCAGGACTCAACAAATTTTCTATAAGGGGTTGCGAATGTTATGGATTAAAGCCTGGCATATTATCGCTATGGTAGCTTGGTTTGCGGGTCTGTTTTATCTACCACGTTTGTTTGTTTACCATGTGGAAACCAGCGATGCTATTAGTCTGGCGCGATTTAAAGTGATGGAGTGGCGCTTGTATTATGCGATTATGTGGCCGGCCGGATTGTTGACCACAATTTTTGGTTTTTGGCTCACTCTGGGTTACATGCCGTACGCGCTCAATACGGCATATTTGCAGGCTAAATTAGCTTTAGTCGTGTTCGTTTGGATCCATCATTTGGCTTGTGGCCATTACGTGCACGCGTTTCAAGTAGAACAAGCTAAACGCTCCAGTATGTTCTTTCGCGTGTTTAACGAAATACCCACGGTGTTGTTGATAGCTATTGTTTTGTTAGTAGTGGTTAAGCCAACGCTGCAGTATTAGTCGATTGCTATCATTTCAAAATCATGTTTACTCGCGCCACAATCAGGACAAAACCAATTTTCTGGTACGTCTTCCCACAGCGTACCGGGCTGTATACCGTCTTCAGGCCAGCCTTCTGCCTCGTTGTAGACAAAACCACAAATAAGGCAGAGGTATTTTTTATATGTTTGCATGGAAAACCTTGTCGTTTAGTTAGGTTGAAGAATCATCGTCTTTACAAATTCGTAATTGGTTAGTGGTCGCAAAATCAAGGATAGCTTGATAGACTTGTGGGCTCGATTCTTTTAGCTTAGGGTCAAGAATAACACATCGATAGCCGGCGTGTGTGACACTCGGTTGTAATAGTGGCGAATAGTGGATACGACTATCCTTAAAACTCGCTAAGGTACCGCTCATGCGTTCAGCCCAATCGCTTGGTCTGAAAGCTTTACCTTGAGGTGTCACGCCTTCAATGACAATTTTTTTATCTTCAGAGTCAGTCATAATGGTTTATAAATAGCAATTATGTTTTATTTTTGCTAATATATGGCCTTGATTAGCGTAGGCACAGTATAGCATCATAGCGAAATTTACGAAACGTAGCATTGCATAAGGGTTATTATGGTTAAGAAAAAAGCAACTCATTCGGGTATTTATTTGTTACCGAACTTACTGACCACTGGCAGCTTATTTGCTGCGTTTTATTCGATCATAGCTTCATTTAAAGGTTTATTTGAGCCGGCCGCTATTGCCATTTTTGTCGGCATGATTGCCGATGGTTTAGATGGTCGGATCGCGCGGATGACCAATACGCAAACCGATTTTGGCGCTGAGTACGATAGTTTGGCCGATCTGGTAACGTTTGGTGTGGCCCCCTCGTTGCTGTTGTACAGCTGGACATTACAAGGACTAGGTAAATTTGGATGGATTGTGGCATTTGTGTATACCGCAGCGGTTGCACTACGCTTAGCGCGTTTTAATACGCAACTTGAAACCGCTGATAAACGTTACTTTCAAGGTCTCGCTTGTCCTTCGGCGGCCGCCGTGATGAGTGCTTATGTTTGGGTGTGCCAGGCTGATTGGGTTTATTTTAAAGTATCGTTGATTGCTGCTAGTTTGGCGTTGCTGATGGCGCTGTTAATGGTTAGCAATATTCGCTACTCTAGTTTTAAAGAATTGGAGATGCGGGGAAAAATTCGTTTTATCCATGTGGTATCAAGTGTGCTTGTGTTTGTGGCTATTGCCGCAAGTCCGTCGGTTACCTTATTAGTCGCGTCATTTGCCTATGCTCTGTCTGGTCCGTTGCAAACGTTGTGGGCTCTTCAACGGGTTCAGAAGCAACGCCGAGGCGTGAGGCGTCGAATTTAAACCATAAAGGTTTGCCAGTTCGCTTTAGTCTGCTAGCATATTAAAATGGATAGTTCTTGTCGAAAGGCTTGGAGTAAGGATGCGTTTATTTCAGCGTGCTGTTTTATTGCTTTGCGCGAGCCATGCTGCATTGGCAGGGGGTAATCACCCAACAGTTGAAGCACTGCACCTAGATTGGCGCAACCTCAGTGTATCGCCTGCCGATAATTTTTATGCCTACGCCAATGGTCAATGGCAGATAAATAACCCAATTCCCGCCGATTATTCCAATTGGAGTTCTTTTTCTATCTTGTCGTTTAAAATGCAAAGCGAAATTAAACTGATGTTAGAAAAAGCAGCACAGACTCAGGGTGCTTTGCCGGGGAGTTTAACGCAAAAAATTGGTGATTTTTATACGAGTGCCATGGATGTTCCTGCCATTAATCATGCTGGTTTTGAACCACTTAAACCTGAATTAGCTCGCATCAATGCCATTCATGATGTCACTGGATTAAAAGCAGAAATTGCTCACCTGCACAGTATTGGGGTTGATGTATTATTCTCTTTTGGCAGTATGCAGGATTATAAGCACAGTGAGCGTGTGATTGGGTGTGCCATACAGGGAGGTTTGAGTTTACCGGATCGAGACTTTTATTTAAGTGACGAGCCGCGCTTAAAAGCGATTCGCGAGGCATTTCAACAGCACATTGCACGTGTTTTTCAACTCATGGGTGAAGCGCCTCAGGCTGCCAGCCGTGCTGCACAAAAGGTAATGGCCATTGAAACGCAGTTGGCACGTGCATCCATGTCACCGGCGGAAATGCGGGATCCTTACGCAGTGTATCACCTTATGGACATTGCCCAAGTCGAGCGTTTGACACCGCATTTTTCTTGGACTGACTACTTAGATGCTTTGGGTGTCGCTCACATTCAACAATTAAACATAGCGACTCCTGATTTTATGCAGGTTGTGGATAAACAGCTCAGTTCGGTACCGTTAGCGGATTGGTTGATTTACCTGCGTTGGCATCTGGTCAGCGAGTATTCAAGCTATCTATCCGATGCGTTTGTTATGGAAAACTTTAGTATGCAACGCCTGCTCACGGGGATAAAAACCTTGCCTCCGCGCTGGAAGCGAGTAGTAGCGACCGAAAGCAGCGTCTTGGGCTTTGCCATTGGGCAATTGTACGTAGAGCAACACGATCGACAACAAGTGACTGAGCAGGTTCGCTCCATAATGAATGGTATTCATGCTGTGTTGCGCGCTGATTTAGAAACGCGTAGCTGGATGACGCCAGCTACGCGTCGAGCAGCACTGGCTAAATTAGCGTTAATGGATGAGCGTATTGGTGGTCCGCAGGTGTGGTGGGATTATTCTTCTTATGCAGTAGACCGAGGATCCTACGTGTTGAATGTCTTGCGGGGCAATCAATTTTTAGTGCGCCGCGATTTAAATAAAATTGGTAAACCAGTGAATCGGGCCGAATGGCTCATGACGCCCCAATCAATTAATGCGTATTACGATCCTTCCATGAACAATATTAATATTCCTTACGGAATTCTACAGTTGCCTTTTTTTGATGTGTCCGCTCCTGCCGCTGTGAATTACGGTGCTATTGGTTCTGTCATTGGGCATGAGATAACGCATGGTTTTGATGATCAAGGCGCAAAATTTGATGGACACGGCAATTTACAGGATTGGTGGACGCCAAGTGATTTCAAACAATTTAAGGCAGCCACGGATTGTTTGGTGGAGCAATTTTCGCAGTACCAAGTGGCGGATGGTGCCCACGTGAACGGTGCGTTAGTGGTGGGGGAGGCTACTGCTGATCTTGGTGGATTAACACTCGCGTATCGAGCGTTTAAACAATCAGACGCC
>DAIDLK010000053.1:0-343 GCA_027449525.1 Legionellaceae bacterium
CCAGATAATAAAAATTACAAAAAACAACAGCAGCACCATCCAGACTGGCGCCATTGAATCATCCCCGGATTGCTGAGACTGCTGCTGAGCCATTCTACCCCACTGTTTCCATCACACGGTGTTGTTTAGGCGTCTGTTGCGGTCATCTTCACCAGACGTCCCTGTTCGTAATAATAAGAGCCAGAGCAATGCACCAAACGGTTCATGTTATTTAGCGTCAGCGATTTAGCTTTTAAAGTCAAGAGTGGTTTACCCAACCTATCGTGTGGCGCTTTATCCCCTAATGACAAGACATCATCACGGTTGATGTAAAAAGAGACATACGCCTCATTTTTTTTATTCT
>DAIDLK010000053.1:353-3347 GCA_027449525.1 Legionellaceae bacterium
ATTCTCTTTATCACGACACGCCGCCACCACATCCTCTTCATTAGCATAAATTGGCCGAGAAGTGATTTGGCGCGGTAAATTCATAACGATGCGTTCCCAGCTTTGAATTTTTTCACCCTCAGCGGAATAAAGTGCGATAAAAACCTCTTGTTGACCATTGCGCAGAGCGACACGATGGGCTAAATCAGCGGCTAATTTCAGTTTTTCAGCGCCGGCACCATTGGCTAAATTAGCAAATTCATCTCGAATACCTTGTAATTTTTTGCTGATGACGCGCAAGAATCCTGAGGCATCCCAGCCTGGCTGCACAATCAAATTGTCCATGATCTTAATGATGGTGTCGGTTTGCTGTTTTGATAATGCATTATTTTTCATTGAAAAAATTAACCTTGCCTCGTTTAAAACAGTCTTTGCGTGGCGGATGATGCGGGCGTGTCGTCCAGACTATCCAACCGCCTTATCTCATCTACCGCTTGAGCAACTTGTTCTATTTTAAGCTTAAAAATTTCTGAAGGACGAGCAGCATTCATGGTCATCAACGGAGTCTGCACCGAATTTTCTATTTTCGCGATCAATGCTTCAACATCCGCTTTAACGACACTATTGAATGGCGTAAAAAGACCTTTCAAACTCATATTGCACCTCAATGACGTCTTTACTAAAGGTTAATCATACATCAATTCATCTAAAGCCGTATAGTCTGAACTCATACCGCCTTTAATTAGTTCACTTACCACATCCGTGAGATAGACTAGGCGCAAAGAGCGCGGGGTAACCTCGTCAAACACCACACGCATCCCCAACAAGGCATCGTCGGCATCTTCAAACGTTACCCCCAGACCATACCCCAAGCACAACGCGCATAACTGATCCGCTCGCCGCGTTATGGCCGGTAAAAGGCCTGTCACTGAAAACACCTCTTCGTGACTAACAAAGCGGTCATTCAAATAAAACTTTGCACCCTGCGCGCGCGCAATGAGTGCCATGCATTTCGAGATATCGGTCATTTATTCCCACCAAGGTTTAGCTAATTTTACTTCGCCAGCCACGAGCGTGCGTAACCAACGAAAAAACACCGGCACGGTAAAACCAAAATGTTCTAGAATACCAAAAAATATGGCAGAAATAATCACGAGAATAGCCGTCCACATTCGAATATGAATTAAAAACAAAAATACCGGAAATGCTGCACGTGCATCAACCAAAAAAAAACGTGGGGAGCGCGCAGAATCACGCCAATGCGCTGACTTAGAAAAATTACCCGCCATCGGCACCACTCCTTTATATCCATGGACGTTCGGTTAGTATAACCTGCCGAGGCAAGAATGCAATTTTCTGCTAACATCAATCAATGAATACTCTCAACAAAAAAACGATTAGACGCCAAGCCCAAGCAGCACGACTTGCACTCCCGCCTGCGCTAACGACTGCCGCACAACAACGCATTATTGCGCACATTAAGCGTCTGCCTACTTACCGCAACGCACAGCACATTGCTTTTTATCACGCGATTGCCGGCGAAATAGACCTAAGTCCCTTACTAGACGATGCGCAGGCTAACGGACTAACTTACTACCTGCCGCGCATCAATACCGATGCCACCCTGTCCTTTTATCCCATGACGAACGCCACCCCGACGAAACTAAATCGTTTTGGTATTCCTGAGCCAGATGGGCCCGACGCACACGCTCGCTCACCCGCTGACATGGATTTAATGTTTATTCCTCTCGTTGCGTTTGATTTACACGGCACCCGTCTAGGCCGCGGTGGCGGCTATTATGACCGCACGCTGGTGAAAACTCGCCCTGGCTGCCTGCTGGGTGTAGCCTATGCTGTTCAGTGCTACCTTTTTCTACCGCGTGAGGACTGGGATGTAACACTCGATGGTGTGATCACCGAGCTTGCCATACACCGTTTCAATCAATAAAACATCTTGCTACACTCTTGAGGTAATCCACCGCTGCAGTTAAGGAGCTTGCGAATGTTAGATTCCACTCAATTCGAACAATTAGCCGAAAAATTATTAGCCCTCGTCCCGCCAGGACTGCTAACACTGGAGCAGGATCTTCGCCAACAGTTTCATGACGTTTTACAAGCAGCTTTTGCACAAATGGATATCGTTACCCGCGAAGAATTTGATGTGCAAGTCAAAGTACTTGCCCGTACACGGGAAAAAGTAGAAGCACTTCAACAGCAATTGGATACGCTGTTACAGAAATAAACCTAGTAGGCAACCAACCTCAATTTAAACGGAGCAACACCCATGATAGGACTCGCCATTAGTCACACTCGCAGCCTCGTTGGCGTGCACGCACTGCCTGTTTCAGTGGAAGTGCATTTATCGAACGGTTTACCGTCCTTTGCTATTGTAGGCCTACCGGAAACTGCCATCAAAGAAAGTAAAGACCGCGTACGCAGTGCCATTATCAATAGCCAACTGGAGTTTCCCAATCGGCGTATCACGGTGAATCTTGGTCCGGCGAATTTACCTAAAACAGGCTCTGGCTTTGATTTACCCATTGCACTGGCTATTCTAGCCGCCTCGGGTCAACTACCAATCACTAGCCTTACTGACCATGAATTTGTGGCCGAATTAGCGTTGAATGGTCACTTACGAGGGGTACTGGGTATTGTTCCTATCCTATTGGCTGCGGATAAAGACCAACAACAGTTGATTATTGCCACGGCCAACGCCAATGAGGCGGCGTTAACCGGGCGAACCAACGTCTTTACCAGTCAATCATTACGCGCTGTTTATGACTACTTGTGTTATCGCACGCCGCTTGACGTCTTGCCCGCACGCCCAAACGCACCTGACACAGCGCATGCACTGGATTGGTCAGACATTAAGGGCCAGGAACACGCTAAACGCGCAATGGAAATAGCTGCGAGTGGTGGGCATAGTGTGCTGCTCTCGGGTCCTCCCGGCAGTGGAAAAACCATGCTCGCCAAGCGTTTTTGCAGCATTTTACCGCCATTAAGCGAAGACGAAGC
>DAIDLK010000053.1:3357-6503 GCA_027449525.1 Legionellaceae bacterium
TTCGTGGGCGCATTCCCCCAGCACACGCATGGCGCGATCCGCCTTTGCGCGCGCCGCACCATACTGCCTCAACCGTTGCGTTGGTGGGTGGGGGCAATCCGCCCAAACCTGGCGAAATTTCCCTTGCCCATCGCGGGGTATTATTTCTCGATGAATTGCCCGAATTCAGCCGTCACGTGTTAGAGACATTACGTGAACCGCTCGAATCAGGCATTATTTGCATTTCACGAGCTGGCAGCCAAACTGAATTTCCAGCACAATTTCAACTGATCGCAGCGATGAATCCATGCCCTTGTGGACAAGCCGGTAATGCAAACGCTAGTTGCATTTGCTCGTCTGATCGTATCAGCCGTTACCTCGGCAAACTATCAGCGCCACTACTTGATCGCATTGATTTACAGGTGAGTGTGCAAGCGCTCTCGAACGCTGCCTTATTGCAACCTTTTTCAACACTCGCTGAAACCAGTCAACAAGTGCAACAACGCGTCAAAGCAGCGCAGACCATTCAACAAACTCGGCAAGGCCACTTAAACGCCGCCCTTAGCGCGCCGGCTTGCGAGCAGGTCTGTCAGCTACAAAAACCCGAGCGGCAATTACTGGCCCAAGTGTTAACACGCTTGAAATTATCCGCACGCGGCTACCACCGTCTCCTCAAAGTGGCGCGCACCCTGGCCGACATGCAGGAGCAAGAACACGTGAGTTGTTCGGAATTAAAGTTAGCGCTGTCGTATAAACAAACGGTAATGGTCCATTAAACTTGGGTGTGATTAAAAGTGCGCTCAACTAAAAGATGCCGTCATTGCGAGGAGCGTAGCGACGAAGCAACCCAGGAGTTACGAAGAAATGAACTTGTACTAAGCACATTTTTTCTGTAAAACAATGCCTGCTGTTTAATGCATGAGGCGGGCATCATTTTATGGATGATGAACTCTCAATGAATTCGACTCTAAGGAGTCAGATAGAAAGTGCGCTGTACTACTCCATTAAATTAATTTTGTCTTTTTAAACCCAAGATGGTTGGATCTGTTCGATACTTTATTTTAATCAGCCTTCTTTCTTCGTAACTCCTAGGTTGCTTCGTCGCTACGCTCCTCGCAATGACGGCATCTTTTAGTTGACCGCACTTTTAATCACACCCATTAAACTTGACAAATTAAACCACACACGCTTATTATGACTATAGACATATGACCATAGGAATTATTGCGATGAAGCATGATGATTCAAGAATTGCCGCGGGGGAGTTTAAAGCAAAATGCTTGCAACTAATGGATCAAGTTAAGAAAACACATGTCCCCATCATTATTACTAAACACGGTATGGCGATTGCAAAATTAGTTCCAATTGAAGAAGAGCCGGTAAGTCTATTCGGTCTACAACAAGATTCAGTTGTTATTAAAAGCGATCTTATTGCACCGATTGGAGAACACTGGGATGTTAACGAATAATTTATTACTGGATACGCATGTGTTGATTTGGCTAATGAATGGCGATCAGAGTCTTTCAAAAAAATCAAGAAAACTCATTGATGATTCACAAAAAAATGGCAGTCTCTCGATTTCAGTGATTACTGTCTGGGAAGTAGGTATGCTAGAACACAGAGGGCGAATCGTTCTCAAAAAGCCATGCCTCGAATGGATCAAGTCTGCGCTTCATCACGGCATTCAACTCATTGCATTGACGCCTGAAATTGCAATCGAAAGCTGTCATTTGCCCGGCTACACCGCTGGCGACCCAGCCGACCGAATGATCATCGCGACAGCTCGTATTGAGTCACTCTTATTACTAACAGCCGATGAGCGGATCTTAACGTATGGAAGACAGCAATTAGTTGCTACGGCTCGCGCAAACTAGAGCAACGTCTATACTAATGTAATGGAAATCAATCGTCGATTAAGAATGCACTTAGCTTGGATAGAAGTTAGGGATCAATTGTTAGCAAGGATAGCTCACGATGATTATCAAAATTTAACACCCTTACTCAACAACACGCTCTTTTTAAAAGAAGCGTATGCGCTACCCGACGAACTCAACGAGTCGATCAGCTCGTGTGTAGAGAGACTCGCTCAATTGCCACCCCACGAAACCACACAAATTCAAGACACCCTCCAAGCATTATGTCATGGCATACAGCAGGTCATTGACCGACAAATCAACCCTTTGATGCATAACCAAACCTGGTTGTTAACGCGTATGCGGGCTATCGGATACAAGATTATTGGTCTAGGAGAGTGTTATGGTTTATCGAACATGGCTATTCAAGCCTTTTTGGCGAATGACCTGAATACTTTCAACCAACGACTGCAAACCATTTACCATTTGCCGGTCGTGAAATTTGAGAATAACTTTGCACTCCTCCGGAAGGAAGCACAAGATTACCTGTCTCGAAATGAAATCGAAAAAGCCAACGAGCTGCATCAACTGATCATTGATTTACATGCATTTTTTGATGGGGTTGCGTTAACCCAACGACCAGATTTTTATTTGCATAACGAAAAAATGCAGCCTCTCTCTGAAAAGCAGGATTATCAAAAAACCATGCCGATTATCCTACCAACCACGTTGGATCATAACCCTCCGGCGCTCATCGCTACGTTTACTGGAGTTTATACACGTGACCATTTACAAACCTACCTAGAGTTACTCGCTACGATGGCAGGGAAAACCCCATTTGCATTAAATTTAATTAGTAACCTGCACGCCATTACGCTACTGTTTGACGCAAAAAACCGGCAATGGATACTGATCGATCCGAGTCACTTACCCGCAGAAGCTTATACTCAACACCATTACGCGGCACAAGCGATCTTGGATTGCTTTGAACGTATCACCCTTCCCCGTCCTCGTAAAAACTGTATTGTGATGGGAACGCAAATAATAACCACTACAGAGCACCAACAAACATGGAATAGTCACTTTCAACAACTGTCAGACCAGCCGCTGTGGCAGCAACTTCATAAACAACCGAGCGATTTTTCTGACTATTTCAACTATACAGCAACCTCATTATACCAAAAATTTTATGGCGATAACGAGTTCAAGCCAGAATGGAACGAGCTCGACATGCTCATGTAAGCATCCCTTAAAATAAGACCATTTAAAAGTAGAGTTTCTCCGTCATAATAATGAGCCACAGGAGAAATGTA
>DAIDLK010000054.1 GCA_027449525.1 Legionellaceae bacterium
CCACCAATACCAGCCAGCGCTTTACCGCGTAAGCAACCATAAACATGAATACTGCCCTCAGCAAGCAACTCAGCCCCGCGACTCACAGTAGACGTAACAATTAAATCAGCCCCTTTACTGACAATTTGCTGACCTGAACGCACTGGTGTCGTGATGATTTTGGTTTTAGATTCGGGTATGTCTGGTTCGATTCCTTTATCAAAGCTGGCAGACGCATGTAATATCGCCAAACCCAACGCCAGTGCCTTCTGATTAGTTACCGTTGAACCGCCTTGAATAGCCACTGGCAACAGCCCGTGTTGACGCACACAGCTGCACAACTGAGACAAATCAAAAAATTCACCGGCCAGAGCCGATAAATCGAGCACAATCGGCGAATTGTCAAACATGAGCGGTGCCTGTGCAACCACCTCTGCCAATTGAAGCGACAGCTCGGTATAATCTGCATTCAAAACATGGAGTACTGTTAGGGTGAACAAACGACCTTTTAATTTAAATGCTTTTAATTTCAATGCATTATCTATCATCGCAACAATATCCAGCCGGGATTTTTTTGTTTATACTAGCACGCACTGATCCGTAACAGAAGGTTAAGCCATGGATAAAATATGGTTACGTCACTACCAAGAACAGGTTCCCCATGAGATCAATCTCAACCAATACACCTCACTGGTAACGTTGTTTGAGTCGGCTTGCACGCAATACGGACCAAGAACGGCCTACATTAATATGAACAGTTGTTTAACGTTTGACGATCTGAACGCACAAAGTAACCGTTTTGCCATTTACTTACAGCAACAAGGACTAAAAAAAGGCGATCGGGTAGCGATTATGCTACCAAATGTACTGCAATACCCAGTGTTGTTATTCGGCATTTTGCGCGCTGGTGGTATTGTTGTTAACATGAACCCACTGTATACCTGTCCTGAAATCGTTCATCAAATGAATGATTGCGGTGCGGAAACCATTATTGTATTGACGCATTTTGCCCACTTACTCGAAACTGCGCTACCGGAAATTCCTGCGTTAAAACACGTCATTACTACCGAACTAGCTGATTTATTTGCCCCCATAAAACGACTCATCGTGAATTTTACCCTGCGTTACATTAAGCGTATGATTCCAACCTACCGAATCCATCAAGCGGTGACGCTACATTCAATACTCAAGAGCAGTATCAAAGCTCCATTCCATCCCGTCGAACTCAATCACCAAGACATTGCCTTTATTCAATACACTGGCGGCACAACCGGGGTATCAAAAGGTGCCATTCTCACGCACGGCAATTTAGTCGCAAATATTTTACAAGCATCCTGTTGGATTGAGCCCTTAGGTATTACCTCAGATGATGTTATTGTAACCGCATTACCGCTCTATCATATTTTTTCGCTGACCGCGAATTGTCTGACCTTTTTAAAATTCGGCTCACAAAACATCTTAATTACCAATCCACGCGATACCAAACGCTTGATTGACGACATTAAGCACCGCCATATTTCCGCTTTTACCGGTGTTAACACTCTTTTCAATACGTTACTTAATCATGCTAATTTCGACCAAATTGATTTTTCTGGAATCAAACTTTCTTTATCAGGTGGTATGGCATTACAAAAAAGCGTGTCCCTCAATTGGCAACAACGAACTCACTCACGTATCTTAGAAGCATATGGCTTGACTGAGGCTAGTCCTGCCGTCACGATGAATCCAATGTACTTGACAAGTTATAATGGCAGCGTCGGTTTACCATTACCATCAACAGACATCTCTATTCGCAACGAGCAAGGTCAAGAATTACCGTTAGGGGAATCCGGAGAGCTTTGTGTCAAAGGCCCTCAGGTCATGCCAGGCTATTGGCAACGCCAAGACGAATCTGACTTAGTGTTCTGGCCTGATGGCTTTTTACGTACGGGGGATATTGCGAAACTCGATGCAGAAGGCTTTGTGTATTTGGTGGACCGTAGAAAAGATTTAATTTTGGTCTCTGGCTTTAACGTATACCCCAATGAAGTAGAGCAAGTGATTAGCTTAATGCCCGAAGTGCTGGAAGTAGGTGTGGTTGGCATTCAAAAAGAAGATGCAGGCGAACAAGTCAAAGCTTGTATTGTCAAGCGTCATCCAGCCTTAACTGCTCTTGAGGTAATTGCTCATTGCCGCAAACACTTAGCGGGTTACAAAGTACCTAAACTTGTAGCCTTCTATAACGAATTACCCAAAACGAGTGTGGGTAAAATATCCCGCCGTGAACTAAAATAAAAGAGTATACTGTCTTAATGACTTTCATTTGGAGAACAACATGATAATCTCACAGCGTTTAGCGCTTGCTTTATCTTTAACCTGCGCCCTAGCGCACGCCGCTCCCAAGCAGCTTATTACGCACAATACAACAGATTTTGAATCCAACGCCTTTGTTGCAGGCACCATTCCTTCTCAATACCCTACAGCAGCCCATTCAGACGGGAGGGTTTTTTGGGGTGCCGTAAAGATGGCCTGCTTTGGGCACTTAGTGAATAGTACCTGCCCCGCGCTTATTCGTGTGGGAACCAACACACCCAACCCAGTTGATGTTGGCATGGTTTATCTTAACTTGGATACTGGTGAAATTACTCCTTCTTCCATCCAGGGTAATGGCTACACATTGCTCGTTAATGGTCCAGGGGAAACAACACTGCTGAAAGATTAAGCACTGGTGGTACCCCCCCTAGCAGAATATGCTAAACTAGGCGCTTTTGAATCTGCCGGGGGCAAGCATGGATAAAACCTACTCACCACAACGCATTGAACAGGCTTGTTATCAATCATGGGAAGCACAAGGCTATTTCGAACCTGACGGTTCCGGTGAAGCGTTTTGTATCATGCTGCCTCCACCCAATGTTACCGGCAGTTTACACATGGGGCATGGCTTTCAGCACACATTAATCGATATTTTAATCCGTTATCAACGCATGCAACAACGGGCCACTTTGTGGCAGCCCGGCACTGACCATGCTGGAATTTCCACACAATTAGTGGTTGAGGGGCAATTGCTCCAACAAGGCTTGTCACGCACCAACATGACACGTGATGCATTTCTTGATCGGGTATGGCAATGGAAAGAGGAATCGGGTGGACAGATTACCCGCCAAATGCGGCGCATCGGTTCATCAGTGGCTTGGTCGCGAGAACGCTTCACGATGGACGAAGGCTTTTCAGCAGCTGTGCAAAAAGTATTCATTCAATTACACGATGAAGGACTTATTTATCGCGGTAATCGTCTAGTCAACTGGGACCCAGTCTTGGGTACGGCTATTTCTGATTTGGAAGTCATTCCCACAGAAGAAGCCGGCCAATTATGGCATATTCGCTACCCATTAGTTGGTAGCGAGGAGCACATTATCATTGCCACGACCCGACCCGAGACATTACTGGGCGACGCGGCAGTAGCTGTTCATCCGAACGACCCTCGCTATCAACACTTCATTGGACAGCTCCTTCAGCTGCCACTGTGCGCGCGCACGATCCCTATTATTGCTGACAGCTCGGTTGAACCAGAATTCGGCACTGGTTGCGTTAAAATAACGCCTGCGCATGATTTTCACGATTATGAGGTTGGTAAGCGCCATCAGTTGCCCGTCATCAATATCCTAACCAAACAAGCTATGATCAACGACAATGCGCCTGAGGCTTATCAGGGATTAGACCGGTTTGTCGCCCGAGAGCGGATTATTGCCGACTTAAATGCACGGGGATTATTAGTTGCCACTGAAGCACACACGCTGAATATTCCGCGTGGCGAAAAATCGAATGCAATCATTGAGCCGCTGTTAACGGAACAATGGTACGTCAATATCAAACAGCTAGCCAAACCAGCATTAAAAGCTGTGCAGCAAGGTCAAATCGTGTTTACCCCGGAAACATGGACTAAAACTTACACTCACTGGATGGAAAATATTGAAGACTGGTGCATTAGTCGGCAACTCTGGTGGGGGCATCGCATTCCTGCATGGTACGATGAGTCAGGTAAAGCGTATGTTGGTTACAGTGAAAATGACGTACGCTTCAAATACCAATTAGCGGATACCCTGCCGTTAGTTCAAGATGACGATGTTTTGGACACCTGGTTTTCATCTGCACTCTGGCCTTTTGTTACCCTGGGCTGGCCCGCACGTACCCCGGAATTAGAGCACTTTTACCCCACCTCAGTCCTATTTACAGGCTTTGATATTTTATTTTTTTGGGTCGCGCGGATGGTGATGCTCGGCCTTAAATTTACCGGCACGATTCCCTTTCACCACGTTGTGATTACCGGATTAATTTGTGATCAAGACGGCAAAAAAATGTCGAAATCTAAAGGTAATGTCCTTGATCCAATTGACATTATTGATGGTATTACCTTAGACGAATTAATAAAAAAACGCACCAGTAATTTAATGCTCAACTCGGTGAAACAACGCATCGAGCAGACGACACGCCAGCAGTTTCCCGAGGGAATCAGTGCGTACGGTGCTGATGCCTTACGCTTTACTTTTTGCTCATTAGCTGCTAATACTCGCAGCGTACGTTTTGATTTGGCGCGCGTTGAAAGCTACCGTAATTTTTGTAATAAATTATGGAATGCGGCCCGTTTCGCCCTGACCCATCTCGATGAAGAGCAGATTGATTTTGGCGATGGTGCGTTTCAGTACGCGCCAGCAGATGAATGGATTTTATCACGCTTAAACTCAGTGATAATCACTTGCCACCAGCACTTGGCTAACTATCGTTTCGATTTACTAGCAAACACGCTCTATGATTTCGTTTGGCATGAGTATTGTGATTGGTACTTAGAGTTATCCAAAACGGTGCTCTACGATGAACAGATCCTGCGCGCCCAAAAACGGGGTACTCGCTACGCACTCATTACGGTATTGGATCAGATTTTAAGACTGCTGCATCCTATTATTCCATTCATTACCGAAGAAATTTGGCAACGCTTGACGAGAGTTACGCACGATGAAGGTTTAAGTATTATGCTCAGTAACTACCCAAGTCCGAATCCAGCTTGGGACAAACCATTTATTGAGGCGGAAATAGCGTGGTTAAAGTCGGTAATTCAAGCAGTACGTACCATCCGCAGTGAAATGAATATTAATCCGGCGAAACGCATCCCCTTATTACTTCGCGAAGCATCACCTAAAAGCCGGCAGAGAGTAGAGAAATACCGACTAATCTTAACCAATCTCGCTAAATTAAGCCAAATTCAATGGCTAAATGGCGAAGACAGTGTGCCGGTTTGCGCGTCGGCGCTCGTTGATGAGCTGGAGCTACTTATCCCTATGGCTGATTTAATTGATAAACGCGCCGAATTAAGTCGCTTAGAAAAAGAATTACGAAAAATTAACGAAGAAATTACCCGCACAGAAACCAAACTGACCAATCCAGCCTTTATTGATAAAGCGCCGGCCAATGTCGTGCAAAAAGAGCGAGAAAAACTAGCCCAAGCACACATGCTGCGTGAGCACCATTTGCATCACCAAACAAAAATAGCCGCTCTCTAAGCTGGTTTTTTTGTAGCCCGTGCATTACAATCGCATGCTCGGGCCTATAGCTCAGTTGGTTAGAGCAGCGGACTCATAATCCGTTGGTCCTAGGTTCAAGTCCTAGTGGGCCCACCAATTAAAGCCAGTAAAATCAATAAGTTAAACCTGATTCTCTCAACCCTTCAAAATCCATTGTGGGGATTTTGTGGGGCACAATCGACACAAAGCTCTATAAACTAACCACTTTACCACTTTGTGCTGCTCTATCTTTTCTGTTATTTGGATTGCGAAGCAACGTGAGCACAACACCACTTTGCTTCTTTTCGCAAACCTTATTTGCAGCATCAAAAAGATTCTGCAATTCAGCGTATGCGTTCGGTGAATTACGTGTTGAGTGATTTATCTTACATTTGAGATGATATTGAAGGGCAGCAAATTGAGATAATCAGCAGGTGTTTTAGCGGAGCGGATGTTTTCAAACAGGTATCGAAGATAATCAAAGGGATTCCAGTCATTCGCAACGGCTGTGGCAATGAGGCTATAGAATAAAGCACTGGCGTGTGCACCTCGAGGGCTTCCGGAGAACAACCAATTTTTTCTTCCGATAGCGAAAGGTCTAATTTGATTTTCAGCGCCATTATTATCGATTTCGAGTGCACCATCGAGCAGGTAATTGGTCAGTTGCTGCCATCGATCATGCATATAGTGAAGGGCATTAGCTAATTTTGATTGTGGGACCGCATGTATGGAGAGTGTTCATCTAACTGTGTCACCTGTTTAGTCACCTCAAGCCTAAATTAAGTCGACCGTCGAAATAAATTTGTAGCTGTGAAATGATTAGCGCCCAATTGTGCATAGGCTGGTTCCATTTTTCCAGTACTTTTTGACAAGCACAATAAATCAACTTTAATAAGGCATTCTCACTGGTAAAAGCGCCTTTATTTTTAGTGTATTTACGAATTTGTC
>DAIDLK010000055.1:0-357 GCA_027449525.1 Legionellaceae bacterium
ACTCGCAGAATCTAGTGCATTGACCAATTTATCAAGTGCCGCAAGGTGGGTTTTATTCGTAATACTACTCTTGAGTACATTGATCTTTTGAACCATTTCCAACCAGTATTGCTTTGGCGATTGACCGTCCTGTGTTTTTTTATCTGTGTCTGAGGTGTTGCTTGATTCTTCAGCCGGTTCTTTCTCAAGCTCTTCTGCTTGTTCAGAGACCATGTTTTCTTGAGAATCTGCCACGGTTGCTACTGAAGATTCGGACGCATCCGAGTCAACGGGTATTTGTTTTGGCGGAGCAAAATGCGCAACAACGGCGTTGTACACTGCTGTTAGTAATCGTAAAGTGCCAGCAGGGTAAGTAGC
>DAIDLK010000055.1:367-6428 GCA_027449525.1 Legionellaceae bacterium
AGTCAATACCAGCGCATCATTAAAATCAAAATAAGCCGAATTTTCTGCTTTTACAGTAAGGTCAGACGAAGTATTTTTTAGCATATTTCTTCCTTAAGTAACATGATGAATAAAATATGGATTTTAGACTATTTTAAGGATAACGCAAGTAATTTGCACTTTCTGAGTACACCATTATCAATTAATATATACTTTTTAATCTATTTGTACTATAATAGGCAATCTAGTTCATTCTCATAACCAAAGGACTGTCGAATGCAAAAAATAATCACTATAATGCAAGCCCTCATTCTTGCAGCCTGCTTCAGCCAACCAGCCAGTGCAGCCACGATTGACATGAAGCTCGAACCGCATCATTCTCAAGGGATTGAAAACAGTTATGCATTTACTATTAACGCCACCTGTACCATTACAGTGAAAAGTAATCACAATAAAATTCGTTTTAATGTGACAAAAAATAAAGGTTCAATTAATGGTAAAACCTTGACTAACGGCCAATCGACATCGATTACTGTCGAAAATCAAGATCAAATCATTGTACATGCCGAGCCAGATACAAAAGTAACGGTTTATAACCTAGGTGACAGCACCGTACATGCCAACTGCTCGGTTTAATACCGCAGCAACTGGTGAAAAACTTTTACGATGAATTGGACATGCACCAAGCGAAGCCAAGGCCACACGGTGCGAGGCCGTGGGATATCCTTTATGTTGTGCAAAACCATAACCAGGATAGATTAAGTCCAATGCTTGCATCTCAGCATCCCGCGTTACCTTTGCTAAAATAGAAGCCGCGGCAATCGCCGGAACTAAACTATCGCCACGCACAATGGCTTGGCCAGGTATACTGATTTGAGGTACGTACAGTCCATCAATTAAAACTTGTTGCGGGACAATAGCTAGGGCTTCTATCGCCCGCAGCATCGATAATAACGTTGCCTGATGAATATTCAGCGCATCAATTTCTTCAGCCTCGGCACGACCGAGTGCATAACAAACCGCTTGTGTTTGAATTAATTCTGCCAACTGGCTGCGTTGCCTAGCTGAAAGTTTTTTCGAATCATCTAAGCCTGGTATTGGCTTATCGAGAATTACCGCAGCCGATACGACAGGACCTGCTAAGGAACCACGGCCTACTTCGTCCACTCCGGCGATCATCATGTTGCCGGTAGCTGCATCAAGCGGGGCTGGAGCCAAAACGCAGTAATCCAGACCACGGTAAAGAAAAGTATCCCCACAATCAAGCAATACAAGCCCAATAGCAAATTACTGTGTGAGGCATAAAAACCATTTGCAATTTGTATGCCCAATGCTTGGACGCACATTAAAATCATGCTCATCAGGGCCGACGCTGTGCCTTTGGCTACCTCAGTAGAAAACAAGACAAAACGACTTAATGGTGAACCAATAATCCCTAAACCAAAAAAATACATAATCAAGCCAGGCAGAAGGTAAATAAAATACTCACCACGCCATAAGGGTACAATGAATGTCAGCAACAATCCGACGCTAACGATCGCAGTCCCCAAAGCCAACAATTGCCTCAAAGATAACCATCTTGTCAGTTTATGTAATACCATATTACCCAGAATCGTTGCAGTGAATACTGGTAACTGCCATAAACCGTAATAAATCAATGATACCTTGCCAACTGTCACCAAAATAACCGGCGCCAAAGCAATCCATGCCACACAAGGTAACCCCGCCAAACCGAGTGCTATGGAGGATAAAATAAACACTGGGTTAATCAATAACTCCTTGTAGTTACGCAGGATAACCTTGGGTAATAATGGTACGCGCTGAATCACAGTGCCATCGCGTTTTAGTTGTCCAACCGACTCTGGCATAAAACACCAAAGACCAAACAAGGCGACTAGAGCGAATCCAGCAATCAGGATAAAAATGTAACGCCAACTGAAATAACTGACAAAAACCGCACCCGCCAATGGGCCTAACAACGGCGCTAGAATAGAAATATTTGCCATAATTGCCATTAAACGAACGGCATCCATTTCTTCGAAGATTTCTTGCAAGGTGGCATAACCAACCACACAAATAAAGCATAAACCCATTCCCTCAAAAAACCTGGCTATCATAAATTGCAGCATCGACCCAGAACAGGCAATGACAACGGTAAAAATGAAAAATAACGATGCACCAATCATCATCACCGGGCGGCGTCCATAGCGATCGGATAATGGACCTAAAATTAACTGCAGACTAGCACCACCTAAAATATACACCGTTAAAGACAGCGATATGTCCGCCTCGACCCCATGAAAAGTTTTGATGACACTAATCATACCGGGCAATATCATGTCATTGGCAATGTAGGTAAGAAACTCGTACATCACTAAAAAAGCAGCAAAAAAGAGTGTTTGTCTGCGACTGATGTTAATTAAAGGTTGGGCCATTTGCTTCTCTTAAGAAATACTCCCTGAATTATACTCATCTTATACGTTCTATCAAGTCTACAAAGTATGCTACAGTTAACAGATGTTTTATGCCTCACGAAACCATGAAACTGTTAGCAGACAGCAGCTTACCTAATTTAGCTCGCTTTGATGATTTTTTTTCTGTCTCTACCTACGCAAACCTAACCGAGCTGCACGACCAATTATCGCAAAACGATATTTTGCTATGCCGATCCACGCTCCGGGTTACTGCGGAATTATTACAGCGCGCCACCATTCAATGTGTTGCAACCGCCAGCAGCGGCACCGATCACCTTGATGAATTGTATTTAAAAAAACAATGTATTCAGATAGTTAGTTCTAAAGGTTGCAATGCGCATGCCGTATCCGATTACGTCTTAGCTTGTTTAGCTTGGCTGATTCAACATCATTACCTCTCATCAGGTCCCATCGGCATTATTGGCTGCGGTGAGGTTGGTATGACGGTAAGCCGGCGTTTAGCCACATTAGGTTTTGTCGTAATGCCATATGATCCACCAAGAAATATTCGCGATCCAAGCGCACCCTCGTGTGCTCTCACTGATTTAAATCAGTGTGCTGCACTGCTAGTGCATGCCAACTTGCACCAATCATCACCCTACCCGAGTGCCAATTTACTCGATCAGCGGTTTTTCGCTCAGCTAAAATCTGGAACGGTTATTTTGAATGCGGCTCGGGGCGGGATTGTGGATGAGCAGGCGCTATTAGGTTGTCAACAAGAGATTATTTATTGTACAGATGTCTACCGCAACGAACCCACTATTAATAGCAAAATAGTAGATTTAGCCACACTCTGTACGCCGCACATTGCAGGACACAGCATCGAAGGCAAGGCAAATGCTGTTGAATTGGTGCTTTCGCGGCTGATTGAGCTCTATGGACTCGCTTCAGCAATCCCTCGCCTACTTGCCCCGCACAAACTACCCATCCGCACCAACTGGCGCCACACCGTTTTAGAGTATTACAATCCCGAAACAGAAACTCTACTACTAAAGCAAGCAGCGAACAAAACAGACGCTTTCCTTTCATTACGCGCTGCTCACACGAAACGACACGACTTTACTCTTGTGAATTCAGTTGAGCTCTAATAGCCGTCACATCCGCCACACGTGCCTGCGCGATTAAATCCAGTAGAAGCGACTCGGGCACGCTGCCTGACTCGGAATAAATGGCAATCCCTTCCTTAAATACCATGAGGTGAGGAATGGATTGAATACGAAATGCCTCTGCCAACGCCTGCTCTTGCTCGATATTGATCGTCACAAAGACAATGTCTGGATGTTGCGCCGCGACGTGTGCATAGATTGACTTAAATTGCACGCAAGGGGAACACCATTTTGCCCAAAAATCAACAAAAATAAGTTCAGCTTGATTGAGCAATTCACTGAGTTGCTCAGCACTCAGTGCTTTAACACAATCCGTTGCGTCCATTCACCCTCCCTTAATTGGCTATAATTGCATGTATTTTGTTAAAAATATCCTCAACAGAACCATTACCTTCAACGCGGTGAAACTCAGGCGCACTCAGTGCTTGTTGCAGGGCTCGTTGTTGATAATAGCTTACGAGTGGCTGAGTTTGCTGCCGGTATACTTCTAGTCGTTCACGAATAATTTCTTCGCGATCATCGTCTCGCTGCACTAACGGTTCGTTGGTAACATCGTCTTTGTCGAATTGTTTAGGTGGATTATACAACACATGGTAGACACGTCCAGATTCTGGATGAATACGCCGGCCAGTGATTCGTCGCACAATTTCATCATCCGCTACGGCTATTTCTATCACATAATCCAGCCCTATACCCGCTTGCTCTAGTGTTTCAGCCTGATTAATCGTGCGAGGAAAACCATCCAATAAAAAACCAGCTTGACAGTCAGGCTCTGATAAACGCTCCGTGACTAGACAATTAATGAGCTCATCAGAAACGAGTTGCCCTTTATCCATGGTTTGCTTTGCACTCTTTCCAAGCGCTGAGTCGGCAGCAATGGCTGCTCGCAACATGTCACCCGTCGAAATTTGCGGTATCTTTAGCGCATTTGCTAATTTTAAGGCTTGTGTGCCCTTGCCAACTCCTGGTCCACCCAACAACACAATGCGCTTTCGGCCTTTCATGCAACGTCCTCTTACCAAACATTTATTCTGCACGTAATCCTATCGCGTCGTCCCCACGTTGTCTATAATACTTATCTCAACATAGGAGAATCGTCACGAATGATTCTAGTATTTGATATTGAAACAGTACCCGATGTCGTCACCTGCAGAATGCTTCATAACTTAGACGGCTTATCGGATGAAGATACCGCTAAAGCCATGTTTGCGTTACGACGCAGTCAAGTTGGTCACGAATTTTTACCGCACCATTTACAAAAAATAGTCGCTATTTCGCTTGTTTTGGCGCGTGAAGATAGCTCAGTAAAAGTTTGGTCACTTGGGAATGAGCAAAGTAGTGAAGCCGAGTTAATTCAACGTTTTTTTCATGGGTTAGATCACCTCAAACCCACGTTGGTCAGCTGGAATGGCGGGGGCTTTGATTTACCGGTACTGCATTACCGCGCATTATTGCACGGTATATCAGCGCCTACTTATTGGGAAAACGGCGAGAGTAAAGCGGATTTTCGTTGGAATAACTACTTAAATCGCTTTCACAACCGCCACCTTGATCTAATGGATGTGTTGGCTGGATACCAAAACAAAGCCTACGCGCCCTTAGATGAAATAGCGAACATGCTTGGCTTTCCTGGGAAAATGGGGATGCATGGCTCTCAGGTATGGTCCGAGTACTTGCAGGGAAATATCAGCGCCATTCGCGATTATTGTGAAACAGATGTGCTCAACACGTATTGCGTTTATCTTCGCTTTGAGCGAATGCGAGGCAATCTCAGTACAGAATCTTACCAAGACTGCCTAGAAAGCCTCAAGCACATGCTCAAAGAAACAGCTCAACCGCATTTGAATCAATTCGCGCAACACATGCCGTCTAACTAAGCTACTTTTTTTTCTTTGGCACAAACAAATCAGTAATGGTGCCCTCAAATAACTCAGCAGCCTGACCAATCGTTTCGGATACCGTAGGGTGTGGATGGATAGTCAGCGCAATGTCTTCAACGTCGCATCCCATTTCTATTGCTAAAGATGCTTCAGTAATTAAGTCACCAGCCGTTACGCCAACGATACCGGCACCGAGTAATCGTTTTGTCGTAGGACAAAACAATAACTTCGTCAGACCTTCTTCTCGTCCCATACTCAATGCACGCCCACTCGCAAGCCAAGGAAAAACTGCTTTTTCATACGGAATTTTCTGGCTAATTGCTTGTTTTTCCGTTAAACCAGTCCAAGCTAATTCAGGATCTGTGTACGCGACATTCGCGATACATTTCGGATCAAAATAATGTTTTTTTCCAGCAATCACTTCAGCTGCTACCTTACCCTCAGGTATAGCCTTATGCGCTAACATTGGCTGACCGACCACATCACCGATTGCAAAAATATGAGGCACATTGGTGCGCATTTGTTTATCTACCGCAATAAAGCCGCGCTCATCAACCGCAACTCCCGCTTTGTCCGCTGCGATGGTATGACCATTTGGTTTTCTGCCAACAGCAACTAAGAC
>DAIDLK010000056.1 GCA_027449525.1 Legionellaceae bacterium
GACTAATATTGGCTGAATAACTCGAATAACGATTTAACTTTTCCAATGCATGGCTCACGTCCCGATAGCAGTAATGTACAATCGGTTTGGCTAATTTACCAATTCGGGCGGTTGCCGGCAAAATTATTTTTTCATGCACAATATCAGGGCTAAAATGCGCACCTGCGCGTTTAAACAACCGCACATGCCGCTTTGGTGAAGACGAGTAACGCCTTATTTGGTCGTAAAAACACAACTGAATTGGCACGCAGAATGCATCGAACAATTGCGACCCTATCTGCGCTACAATGCAATCAGCCAAAGCTGGATTGACTATTTCATCTGCATCCAGGCTTAAGACCCAAGGTTGAGTTGCGCACGCTAAAGCTCGTTGCTTTTGCACACCGTAGCCTTGCCAATCAGGCTGACTAACGACGTTAGTAGTAAATTCTCGCGCAATGGACACCGTCGCATCGCTACTACCTGAGTCAACAACAATAATTTCTTGCGCAAATCGAACCGACTCTAAGCAACGTCGAATATTCAATGCCTCATTTTTAGTAATTATAATGACACTTAGCATACAGGGGCCACTGAATTGACTAATGCGCCAGGAAAACAGCGGTAAAAATTAGCTGTGGTAGCCATAGCGATCGTTTCATACGACTCATTGCGTAAGCGAGCGATGGTCTCGGCCACGTATTTAACCAAGGCTGGATGATTTTGCTTGCCACGAAAAGGTACCGGAGCCAGATAGGGTGAATCCGTTTCAATCAACAGTCTATCCAATGGCACGCGTCTGACGACCTCTTGAACTTGTAATGCATTTTTAAACGTGACGATCCCAGAAAATGAAAGATAAAAATTTAAATCCAATGCTTGTTGCGCAACCTCTAAGGATTCGACAAAACAATGCATCACCCCCCCCACTGTATCAGCTCGTTCAGCGCGCATTAATTGTATCGTATCCGCTGCTGCTTCACGGGTGTGGATGATTAGCGGTTTATTCAATTCGCGCGCAGCCTGAATGTGCTGACGAAATTGAGCACGCTGGTGATCAAGCGCTGCCGAGTCTGACAGGCGATAGTAATCCAAACCAGTTTCGCCAATAGCCACCACACGCTCAGACTGCCCCCAAGTCACTAACTCCGCCGCACTAACGGGCGCATTCGGTGGCTCATTGGGATGAATACCAACCGAAATACTCACTTCAGGGTAGCGGCTTGCCAGCTCGTATAATAAAGGGACATCCTCGCGCGTGATGCACACACACAAAAATGCCATCACATCATTCGCCTTTGCTTGTCGAATCACCTCGTCCAACTGACCGTTAAATGCCGACAAATCAAGCTGATTTAAATGACAATGCGAATCAATTAATTGACTAATCATCGCTCAAATACCCTCGCATAGTTAATAACACTCGCTCAATAGCTAGCGGTTTATTCAGGGACTGACACTGACTGACCATCTGTTTTAATTGGTTAATTGTGTCGAGTTGCATGAACAAGTGTACCGGGTGAATACGACACTGCTGTACCCAAGCTGGTTGCGTAGCGCTAGGTCGCAACTGCGCTTGAATGAGCGTCGCGGTCACTTCATACAAGAAACGAAGTATAACATCGAACGAGTGAGGCTCCCAAGTCTGTGCTAGCGAGCACACATCCAATTGCCCTTGCATCCATACAGTAAAGTCATGCAAAAGAGGACTACCTTTGGTCAATAGACTCAGCGGGCTGTCCACGAACGAAAAGAAGAGCCGTTGGCAACGGCTCACTAAGGTCGCTGGAATGCTATCCAGATTATTTGTTATAAACAAATACACTGCATGTGCCGGTGGCTCTTCAACAATTTTTAATAACGCATTGACAGCCGCACGATTTAAGCTATCGGCCGGGTTGATGATGACGAAACGATACTTAGCCCGCTGAGGGGTTTGATAAATATCCAGCTGCAACGCTCGAATCACGTCAATTTTAATAAGGTTAGCAGCACCTTCTGGCATAACTAGCTGAACATCGGGATGCACACCCTGGCTCAGCATCACACACGACGAACAGCTTTTGCATGGTTTTACCGCCTGCTCACAGACACATACAGCAATGAGACGTTGCGCAAACGATAAGGCTTGCTCTTCCTCAGGACCAATCAAGAGCATGGCATGTGGTAGCTTTTGTTGCCGAATGGAAAACTCAAGCTGCTGCCACAACAAATTGTGCGCTGGGATGGGATCAAGCGACCACATGCTGCTGTAAATAATCGCTAAGCGTATGCATTATGTCATCCTGTACTGCTGTGAGGGATTGAGTTGCGTCAATCCGCTGTACTGATCCGTGTTGGGCAATTTCCAGATGATACTGTCGAAACACTGCCTGGAAAAACGACAGGGGTTCTTGTTCTATTCGATCTTTTTTACCGCGCAAGAGCGCACGTTTTAGACCTAGCTCAGGCGATAGATCCAAAAAAAAAGTTAAATCAGGACGAAGCCCCTGTAAGCAAACGGATGACAAGTGATTGACAAAATCTCTGTCCAACTGCCGCCCACCAACTTGGTAGGCGTAGGTTGACAATTCGAATCGATCAGCCAATACCCAAGCTCCACGCGCTAAAGCAGGCAAGATAACCTCTTCCAACAACTGCACTCGGGCGGCGTAAAATAACAATAACTCAGCCCGCGCATCCAGTGGTTGGTTAAGCGGCTGTTTCAGTATCGTTCGAATAGCTTCACCAACCTGAGTACCACCAGGTTCACGAGTAATTACTAGTTCAGGCACGCGAGATAGTAGAAAATCTTGAATGGTTTGAAGTGCGGTTGATTTTCCCGCGCCCTCTAAACCTTCCACCACCACAAAGTGCCCAGATTTACTCATCACAAGTAAACCGAATTAGCTGATTAAGCTTTACCTGAATGTGATTCAATGTAATCAATGGCTTCCTGAATAGTGGTAATTTTTTCTGCTTTTTCATCGGGAATTTCTGTTTCAAATTCTTCTTCAAGTGCCATCACCAACTCGACCGTATCTAATGAGTCAGCGCCGAGATCATCAACAAAAGAGGCATCGTTTTTTAGCTCTTCATCCTTTACGCCAAGTTGTTCTACAACAATTTTACGAACTCGTTCTGCTACTGTACTCATAACACGTTTTTCCTCTGTCGGTTGATAAAAATAATGATGCGTAGTTTATGCAATTCATAAAATAACGCAAGCCTCTTAACTCATGTACATCCCACCATTCACACTAATAGTTTCACCAGTGATGTAATTGGCACCATTCGAGGCGAGAAATGACACCACACTTGCCACATCAGCCGCTTGCCCCAACCGTTTCATAGGGATGCGTTTTAACATCTCTTGTTTTACCAAATCTGGAAGAGCAGCGGTCATATCGGTCGCAATAAAGCCAGGAGCAACCACATTAACAGTAACCCCACGACTGGCTACCTCCTGTGCCAACGACTTAGAAAAACCCACCAAGCCCGCTTTAGCCGCTGTATAATTCGCTTGTCCAGCATTGCCTGATAAGCCAACAACCGAACCAATACTAATAATACGTCCCCACCGTGCTCTAAACATGTTTTTAACACAAGCACGGGTTAAACGAAACACAGCATTCAGATTGGTTTCAATAACACGGTACCATTCTTCATCATCCATCCGCAATAATAAATTATCGGCTGTTACACCAGCGTTATTCACAAGAATAGCGGGAGATAGTTCAGATGCAGCAAGTGCTAACATGAGTTCATCAACTTGAGATTGCTGCGTGACATCAAGGATAACTCCTTTCCCAGCCAATTGATGCGTGGCAAAATATGCATCAATAGCATCTCGTCCCGCAACCGATGTGGCACTACCCACCACATAGGCACCCTCCGTGGCCAGCTGATGCGCAATCGTTTGCCCAATACCACGTGTAGCTCCGGTTACCAGAGCTACTTTGCCGGCTAAACTCATCCTGCTTACTCCTTAATATTCAGCACAGCGGAAACCGCTTGCTGTAAACTCTCTGGATTGGTAATACTCACCACTTTAAGCGTGGAATCAATGCGTTTGATTAAACCAGCCAATACTTTTCCAGGTCCGCACTCAACCATCAACTGCACACCACGCAGGCTTAATGTCTGTATAGTTTCTACCCAGCGCACCGGTAAATACAATTGCGCCGCCAAGACTCGCCGCATAGAATCTGTGGTTTGGTACTCACTTAAATCAACAGAACTGATCACAGTCTGTTGGGGAGCGCTAAATGCTACCTCAGCCAAAACAGCCGCGAATCGCTCCGCTGCTTGCGTTAATAAAGCACAATGACACGGTACACTAACGGGGATGAGTTTTGCCAAGCGTGCACCCAACTGCTCGGCTTGCTGAATAGCCGCATTCACTGCAGAAGTATGTCCGGCAATCACCACTTGGCCAATAGCGTTGTAGTTAGCCGGGCTAACGAGCGATTCCGGCATGCTCACTGTCTGGCACAATTGCTCAACTTGGCTGTCGGTTAAGCCAATTATAGCGGCCATTGCTCCAACGCCCAAAGGCACACTGTCTTGCATGCATTGCCCACGTGCTTGCACCAACCGTGACGCATCGGCTAAATTCAATGCCCTAGCACACACTAAAGCGGGGTATTCGCCTAAACTGTGACCTGATAAAATGCATGATAATTCAGGCACTTGCGTGGCTAACACGCGATACACACTAACATCAGCGGCTAACATAGCAACTTGTGTGTGCGCTGTTTGATTTAATTGTTCAATAGGGCCTTGTTGCGTCAACTGCCACACATCATACTGCACGGCTGTTGAAACCTCTTCAAACACATCACGCACTAACGGATAACATTCTGCTAATCCCGATAACATACCAATTGATTGGGAACCCTGCCCTGGAAATACGCAAGCAACGCGATGATTCATAGCAATAAACCCTGATTAACAAAATCAGTAATCTTAGCACGCACTAAATCAATCACGCCGTTTTCAACTTGTAATACCGCTTGTTCAATAGCAAACTCAAATGCAACGGCAGACGCACTGCCGTGGCTTTTAATGACCACGCCATTTAAACCTAGCATGGTTGCGCCGTTATAACGCGCTGGATCCATGCGATTTTTTAAATGCATGAGTGCGGGTCGTGCTAGCAAACCAACCAATCGAGACCACCAGCTTTTGGTAAACGCGTCTTTGATAACCCTGAGCATTAAGTGCACAATTCCTTCACTAGCTTTCAGCGCCACATTGCCCACAAAGCCATCGCAAACAATTAAATCCACCTCACCGGTGTAGAACTGATCGCCTTCAACGTAACCGATATAAGTGATTAACTCACATTCAGAAAGCAGTTGTGCCGTACGCTTGACTTGATCATTGCCCTTGATTTCTTCAACGCCAATGTTGAGCACGGCAATTTTAGGTTTTGGCTTTTTCTCTAAGGCTTGGATCATGGCTGATCCCATCACAGCAAATTGAAATAAATGCTCAGCACAGGAATCAACGTTAGCGCCTAAATCAATGACACGCGTACAGCCTGACTGAGTAGGTAATTGAGCAATGATGGCGGGTCTATCAATACCAGGCAACGTTTTCAACACAAACCGTGCAATCACCATTAATGCCCCAGTGTTACCGGCACTAACACAGCCAGCCGCACGACCCTCTTTAACGAGATTGATAGCCACCCGCATGGAGGAGTCTTTTTTGTTGCGCAAGGCGTGCGAAGGAAGCTCATCCATGCTCACCACTTCAGTGGCGTGCACAATAAAAAGCTGTTTATTATTGAGTGCGTTCTTTTGTTTTAGTATTTTCTTAATTAATTGCCGGTCACCAACCAGTAGTAACAGCAAATTAGGATTTTTAAGAGTAGCCTGGATGCACGCAGGGATCACAACGCCTAGGCCATGATCTCCCCCCATTACATCAACGGCAATGGTTACCGATTTCAAGAAGGTTACTCTTTGTCTTCGTAGGTCGTATCGGTAACAACTACTTGTCGCTTGCCGCGACAATCGTAGCCATCTGGCGTCATGTGATGACGCAAGTGAACTTCACCAGTCGTTGCGTTCGTTGATAAAGTTGGTGCGGTCAAAGCATCGTGCGAACGTCGCATATCACGTCGTGAACGTGATTTTTTATTTTGTTGTACTGCCATTGAAATACTCCTAACCAAAATAGTGGTTTTATTAGGGTGTAAATTGTACCGAGTTTTTTCACTTAAGCCAAGCTATCTCGTTAAAAAAACTGGTCGTTCGCGTGGTCCAACGTGCTATCTTTTAAGACCATCCGGTTCAGCCTACCCATGCCCCCATGCGCGACGTCAAGCCAGTAATCGCCTCATGGTCATTGTCAACAAAGAGCAGCGCCCACTCGCTTGCTAGATGCGTCTGCATTATTCTCTTCAGAGCGTTTTCGTTTAACAGTACTTGATGATGACTCA
>DAIDLK010000057.1 GCA_027449525.1 Legionellaceae bacterium
GATGCGGTTATTGTTGGACTAAGCCCACAGAATTTTGCGGTGCAAAACCAACGTTTATCGAAGCTTCCCCAGTTAAAAGCCAACGATTTGCGCGACATCACGACATGGCCCTGCAATCTAACCGGCGATGCCTACGATGTAGAGCGGGACGAGAACGGGGCACATGCTAAGGTTATGAAATATGACCTGAATACTAAACAGTCCTAGGCTTTGCCAAAAGACTGTTACAAACTTTGGCTCACATCAATGGCAGCATGTTTATCCAACGTTAGCGGTTCAAATAAAATGCCCTCGCGCGCAACTTCTATCTGCTGTTCATCAGGGCGATAATCCGACAACATACGCAATGAATCTGAGGTCTGCAAAATCAAATCATAAAAACGTTGCCGATAATCATTGAATACAATGGTTATTTGCTCAGCTTCTGCAACAAATTCGTTGAGTTTTGTGGTGAAAGCCGGATCATCTAATAATTTCTCTAAATCATTGCTAGGATTTTTTATGGATTTTGTGGCTTGGATCAAGCACGCCTGGCTTTGTGAAATGAGCTGATAGTGATTAAACTGTTGCTCGTTAAATGCATTAACTAATTGTGCGGTTGTATCGAAATACTCATCAAGATCACGGCGTGTACCAGCACCCGGCGCATCCTGCTCTTTAGCGTATTCAGCGGATAGGCGATAATCAATCAGTAGTTTTTGCAAATAAACTTGGTAATCGTGCGTTTGCTGAAAAATAATGCCATTAAAAATATTAAGTACTGGCACTCGCAACAGTTGAGAATAAATACTCGCGTGATCACTTAGCGCTGTTCGCAGCGATTGATGCGACAAATGGATATTAAAGCGCGCTAGAAGCGGTGCTGCAATCAACAACGTATAGGTGGATGGTTCGCCAAGCGTTTTGCTCATATCAACCCCTGCTAAAATAACGTTTTAAGTATTGTCCACCACCAGCTTTAGTTGCGTGGCCCCAACTCGTCGGGTTGGGGGAGCATTTTCTGGAAAAATTTCAATCACTTCGTAAACTTGATTGGTTTCATGATCAACCAGCTCCACGTCTTGACCCAAATCATCGACTAACGTTACCGACAGATGAATTTCACGGAACCGTCCAATTCGGTAATGCTCCGTCAACAACTGCAACACACTTTGTAATGTAGCTATTGCCTCCGTGCCATCATGCTGACCTTGAAAAATAATTTCCATCGCGGGCTCCTAATTCTAACGCAGATACTAGATATTAGCGACTCGAAATGCTTAAACTTAAATGTTACGCACTATAATACAACTCAAATTCGGCTGGATGCACTAAACGGCTTAAGTAGGCAATCTCCTGGTAACGCAACTCAAGGTAACTTTCAATAAAGGCTGGGGTAAATACCTCGCCATACAATAAAAAAGCATGATCAGTACGTAAGGCATGCAATGCTTGCGATAAGTTATCGGCCACGGTTGGGATGTCATGTAATTCCTGCGCTGAGTAGTGGTATAAATCCTTCTCCACAGCCGCTCCGGGATAAATTTGCTGCTGTATCCCGTCAAGACCGGCCATCAGCATGGCACTAAAAGCCAAATAAGGATTAGCCATTGCATCAGGAAAGCGTACCTCAATGCGCCGAGCAGCAGCCTCACTCGCAGGAATACGTATCGCTGCCGAACGATTGCGTGCCGAATAAGCCAATAACACCGGTGCCTCAAAGCCAGGCACTAAGCGTCGATAGCTATTAACGGTAGGATTGGTGAATGCATTTAATGCTCGCGCGTGCTTCATCAAACCACCAATATAGTACAAGGCAGTTTCGGATAAGCCAGCATAGGCGGTTCCACTAAAAATATTCACGCCGTCTTTGCGCAACGATTGATGACAATGCATGCCACTGCCGTTGTCGCCTACTAAAGGCTTAGGCATAAACGTGGCTGATTTGCCGTGATTGTGTGCTACGTTATGCACCACGTATTTCAACAATTGCAACTCATCGGCTTTTAAGCGCAGCGAGTTAAAACGCGTAGCCACTTCGCATTGATTAGCTGTTGCTACTTCATGATGATGTGCCTCAACTGTGATACCTAAGTTTTGTAATATTTCAGCAATTGCTGAGCGAATATCCTGTGAAGAATCAACCGGAGGCGCTGGAAAATACCCGCCTTTTACTCGAGGGCGATGGCCAATATTACCACCTTGAATTGCCTTGCCTGAATTCCAGTGTCCTTCTTCTGCATTAATCCGATAAAAAGCATTGTGCATGCTGGTTTCCCAACGAACATCATCAAACAAAAAAAATTCCGGCTCAGGGCCAAATAAAGCCTCATCTGCAATGCCAGTGGACTGAAGATAATGCTCAGCACGCCGAGCTAACGCCCGCGGATCACGCTCATACGGTAAGCCGCTGTCAGGATCAACCACATCACAGCGTATCAGTAAAGTAGACTCTTGAAAGAACGGATCAGGCAAGATAGTGTTTAAGTCAGGTAGCAAGGCTAGATCAGAATGATGAATCGCTTGCCAGCCTTTGATGGAAGACCCATCAAAAGTTTTGCCATGGTTGATGAATTGCTCATCAGCTACCGCAACCGGAAGAGTTATGTGCTGCTCTTTGCCTAAGGTATCAGTAAAACGTAAATCAATAAATTTTGCTTGATGGGTCTCAATTGCCGCACGCAATTTACCAATACTCATGCTAACTCCTGCCGTAACCCAACCTAATTAAGTGTAGCGTAATGACATCAGAAACCCAATAGATTAGACTGAGAACAAGTACTTTTAGTGGATCAGCATGAGTAGTTATCAATTTCAAGCACTCACAGCTATTGGCCGAAACATCAAGGGGGTGATTGAGGCGGACTCCGAGCGTCACGCCCGGCAACTGCTCCGTGAACAAGGTCTGATTCCCACGCAAATCAGTCCGTTTAAAATAACACGTCCTCGCTTCACACGTCGCTCATTCTCTGCAAACGACTTATGCTTACTCACACGCCAATTAGCTACTTTACTGTCGGCCGGCATTCCAATTGAAGAAGCCTTGCGCGGTGTAACAGAACAATCGAATAAAGCCTCAGTACGCCAACTGTTAGTAGCAGTGCGAACACGTGTGCTAGAGGGGTATGGGTTGGCACAAGCCATGCAAGATGCACCTCACGCTTTTCCAGAACTCTATTGCGCTACCATCGCTGCTGGAGAACAAACCGGCCATTTGGATCACGTGCTAGAAAAATTAGCCGATTACACCGAATATCAACAACAAACCCAACAAAAAATTCAGCAAGCACTGATTTACCCAAGCCTCATGCTCATCGTATCGACCACCATCATCGCTTTTTTACTCACGTTTGTGGTGCCTAAAATTATTGACGTGTTCAAAAATAGCGGCCAAGCTCTACCGTTTGCTACACAACTTTTGCTGCATCTCAGCGACGGGCTCCATGCCTACGGCATCTACCTAATGCTGTTACTGGTCGGTGCGCTGTTTTTATTTTATCGCGGCTTAGCCAATACAACGTTCAAACACCGCTGGCATGCCTTCTTACTGCGAATTCCTGGAATTCGTTATTTCATCATTTCGGTCAATGTGGCACGCTACGCACATACCTTCGCCATATTATTTTCCGCTGGCGTCAGTGTTCTGGACACCATGCGGGTTTCAGCTAGTTTAGTGACGAATAGTGTTCTACGCGAAGCATTGAATCGGGCAGCCATGCAGGTTAAAGAGGGTAAAAGTATTAGTAATTCCCTACAAGAAAGCAGCTTTATTAGCCCGATGGCCGCACATTTAATTGCCAGTGGTGAAAAAAGTGGCCAGCTCGCCACGATGATGGAGCGTTCGGCAACCCATCAAGATCAAACGGTACGGCATTTGATTGATACCGCCATGACCTTACTTGAGCCGTTAGTGATTATTTTTATGGGAGGAGTTATCCTATTCATTGTCTTGGCAACCCTGTTGCCAATTTTTTCCATGGAACAACTGGTCAGTTAACACGATTAGGGGGAGTGATGCATCGTCAACAGGGTTTTTCGTTAATTGAAATCATGGTTGTCGTCGTGATTTTAGGTATTCTTGCCGCACTTGTGGTGCCACAAATTATCAGTAGACCCGATGATGCTAGGCTTGTTAAGGCAAAACAAGACGTACTGTCAATTCAAAATGCCTTAGAACTCTATCGATTAGACAACGGTTTCTACCCCTCCACCGACCAAGGCCTTCAGGCCTTGGTCACGCAACCGAATACCGATCCCGTGCCGCGCGATTGGCGCGTGTATTTGAAGTCGTTACCACGTGATCCATGGGGACGAGAGTATCTTTACCTCAATCCAGGTCAACACGGCGAAATTGATGTGTTTACCTACGGCGCCAATGGACAACCCGGAGGAGAAGGCATCCATCGCGAAATTGGAAATTGGAATGCGGAGTAAGTGTGGCTTTACTTTAATTGAATTATTAGTTGTTCTGGTAATTATTGGTATTACGCTCACCTTCGCATTGCTTTCCTTTGGTGATTTTGGTGCGAAAAGACGCTTAGTCACTCAGTCAGAACAACTAATTAACCAAATAAAGTGCGTGCAGCAACAAGCCATGCTGGAAGCAACCCCCTTTAGTATTCGTTTCGCAACCAACAGTTACCGCATTTTTCGCTTTAAACCACCTCAACAATGGGTACCGATTCAACCGCAACCAACCTCAGCTCAACACATCTTTTCTGCCCATGCGATCATGCATTTTTCCAGTCAATCGTCCCCAGACCATACGACACTCTTGATTGAGTCTTCTGGTGACATGAGCCCTTTCGAACTATCCGTTGGCTTTAAACAACAACCCAAACTGGTCACTATCATCGGTTCAGCCAACGGTACACTCACGCTGACACAGTCCAACGCCCTATGAACTCACTTAGAACTCAAGGATTTACGTTAATTGAAGTATTGCTCGCGCTCGCCATCTTGGCTATTGCGTTAACAGCACTAACGAGAGCTAACGGTGTGTCTATTTTTGAAACACAGCAATTACAAAAAAAAAATTATGAACACCTCGTCGCCATGCAAGCGGTTGCACGCATCCAACTTAGGCTTATTCACCTAGCCATCAACCAAGAACAGACGGAAAAAATGCAACTATTGGGTGTGCAGTGGTACTGGCGAGCACGCATTGAGCCGAGCGGACTGGCGCAGGTTGACCGGATCATTATTTCAACCAGTACGCATCCTAACGGACCTTTTCATGAAGCATTACTGGCTTTTCGGATCGCGTCATGAAGCGTCATCAAGGGTACACTTTAATTGAAGTGATTGTGGCATTAGCGTTATTTGCCATTGTAACCACCCTCAGTGCAACACTTATCCAACAAGCATTTGACACTCGTGCCCACCTCATGGCAAGCACTGACCGCTTCAACGCAATCCAATTAACCGTCTCGCTCTTGCAACGTGATACAGCGCATATGATGAATCGACCGATTCGCAGTACCGATAAACAACTGTTCCCACCATTTGTCGGTGAGTCCAGCTACCTAGAGTTCACCCGCAGTGGCGTGGTCAATCCAAACGCCACCAGTAAACGCTCTACCCTGAAACGCGTGGCCTTGATTTGCGAAAATCAACAACTCATTCGTCGCACCTGGATCACACTGGATGGGCCAACGCATAAAGATTTCCTCGATAAAATTTTATTGGACCACTTAAATGATTGTGCGTTTAGTTACCTAACCCACAAATTAGAAATACTTTCGGAGTGGCGGCCTTATGCGTTAAGTGTCAATCAGTTAAAAGAATCCTTACCGAGCGCAATCCTGTTGAAACTCTCTATGAACCGACTGGGTGAAGCGAGTTTTTTATTCATCATTCCCGAGGCGTTCTATGGCAGGTAAGGAACCAAGAGGCAGCGTTCTTATCACTGCATTATTTATTGTTGCTTTAGTGGCCATTGCAGCTACGGCGATGAGTGTTCGATTACAACAAGATATTCAGCGCACTCGTTTCACCTTAACAGCCGATCATCTCTACCTTGCCTCCCAAGAGGTAATTTTCTGGGCAATGGGGGCGCTCAGTATGCCTAACAGTACCCTGCCGCTACCAACGCATCTTGACTACCCTAGTGCGCATCAACAGGATTACCCAGGAATAACCGTTTCTGGTCAATTAATTGACCTACAAGGTCGTTTTAATCTAAACCAACTTGCGCATCAGCCAGGAGCAGAAAGCGACGAAAAACAGCGCCAAGCGCAGTTACTTTTTTATCGGCTGATGAAAAATGTGCTGAGTGACCCCAGCGCGACAAACCAAGCCAGTGCCATCGGTTCCATTGTTCAAGCCACCTCTCGCTGGGTTAGTGATGTTCAATTGGGTCGAGGACAGGACGCATTGGATAATTATTA
>DAIDLK010000058.1 GCA_027449525.1 Legionellaceae bacterium
ATCAACATTAAAAAACTCAGCACCGCCTTCGCTAGATGCCGCAATTAAGTTGGGTGAAAAATACTCCACCGCACCAACCGTGTCGTGCATGTAACAACGGTACGCGTGCGCTATTTCAGCCTGCAGGGTGAAGACCGCCTGTAATTTTGCATTGCGTAACGCCAACGCGCGGTGGTCAAGAATAAAATCTAATTCTGAAGGAATTTCAGGCTTTGTGTAATCAATACTCGGCACCTCGTCAATTGGCACTTCGATGGTGATTAGTGGTTTAATTAACTCCACACCCAAATGAGAGCGTGGGTTAAGGGCTACTTCAGCAACAACCGTTACCACCGAGCCAATTTGCAATGCGGTTAATTTATTCCATTCCAAGCGATCTTCAATGACAACCTGACTCAGGCCTTTTCTATCACGTACTATTAAAAAATGCACTTTACCCAACGAGCGCATGGCATGTACCCAACCGCGAATACGCACTGACTCACCAACATGCTGAGCTAATGCTGTCGATAAACAACGTGGCTTCATGAGGCAATCACCAACTGCTCAGACAACACGTCATGCAATGCCTCTACCACTCGAAGTTGATCAGCTTCAGTTAAGTAAGGTGACATGGGTAAACTCATCACCCGCGCTGCCACGCGCTCGGTAACAGGAAACGTGCCAGAGTCGGGAAATAATTCTTTTATTAACGGCTGTTGATGCAAGCCAATGGGATAATGCACGGCGGTTGGAATACTGCGCTCCTGTAGTGCCGCTTGCACCGCATCACGGGCATCCACTTCAATGGTGTATTGTGCGTACACGCTGTGATTGCCCACTTTAATCACCGGTTTGCGAATAACGTCAGATAACAACATGTGGTAACGTGCCGCCACCGCTTCACGTAAGGCAATTTCTTCGGGGAACAGCACTAATTTTTCTAGCAACACGGCTGCCTGTAGGGTATCAAGACGGCCATTAATGCCCAAACGGGTGTGGCAATAGCGTTGCGATTGCCCGTGAAGACGAATCTCACGTAAGCCTTCCGCCAGCGTATCATCGTTAGTGAAACAAGCCCCTGCGTCACCGTAGGCACCCAATGGCTTTGAAGGAAAAAAACTGGTACACCCAATTGTTGATAATCCACCCGAGCGACGGCCAGCGTAGCTGGCACCAAAACTTTGTGCCGCATCTTCAATGACGGGTAAGTGGTAGCGTGCAGCCAACGCGTTTATTTCGTCAAAATCGGCACACTGACCGTATAAGCTAACGGGCATAATCACTTTGGTTTGATCGCTGATTGCCGCCTCCAGTAAGCTCACGTCCAGGTTGTAGGTCATTGGATCGATATCGACGAACACAGGTTTAGCGCCAAGACGTGTAATAACACCTACTGTTGCAAAAAAACTAAATGGCGAAGTGACCACCTCATCCCCAGGACCAACGCCTAAGGCCATTAAGGCCATCAGCAGCGCATCCGTGCCGTTGGCTACACCAATTGCATGCTTAACGCCCACAAAGCGCGCGAGCTCTGCTTCTAATTCCGCTACTTCAGGACCCATGATAAAAGCTGAATTGTCAATAATGCGGTTTATACGAGCGAGTAAGGGTTGTTTAATCCGTTCCGACTGCGTTTTTAAATCAATAAATTGCATCAACAATGTCCATCGTTTGGGCGTTTTACGATTATACTGACATCAATGCAACGAGGCAAACGCGTAATCAATCAATTTGCCAGCTGGCTTTCGTGCGATAGAGTGCGGGTAAATCAGCCGTAGTTTTTTTCAGTGCACCGGGTAAATGAAATACGGGACGTTCGCTTTGGTAATAGATACCCAACGGCACTGGGTAATCTGGGTGCTCTAGCTGGGCTAAACGCAGCGCCGCAAAATAATTACTAGGGTCATGCACGGCAAGATTGCCAGCGCTGGCTGGTACACGCTGCAATCGCTCATCCAAAAGGCTGAGTCCCCACTGATTGTTAACACCAAACTGTAATGGTTGGCCGGCTCGCAGTAAAACGGTTTGCTCTGCTCGATGGGCTTTTAGCGCAAACGCATCAAACGCACCATGATTGAAAATATTACAATCTTGGTAAATCTCAATAAAGGCGGCACCCGGATGAGCGTGTGCTTGTCGAATTACCTCGGCAAGGTGCGCCGGATCTTTATCCACGGCACGCGCCACAAAACCACACCCAGCACCTATCGCGAGAGCTAGTGGGTTCATTGGTTGGCTTGCGACACCCTGCGGGGACGTTTTAGTAATTTGGCCTTTGGTTGAGGTCGGTGAGAATTGCCCTTTGGTTAAACCATAGACTTGGTTATTAAACATTAAAATCGTTAAATTGACATTGCGCCGTAAACTATGAATTAAATGATTACCGCCAATACTCAGCGCGTCACCATCACCGGTGATCACCCACACGCTTAAATCATCGCGCATTAATTGCAAGCCAGTTGCAACTGGCATAGCACGCCCATGAATGGTATGAAAGCCATAGGTGTTAAGGTAGTATGGTAAGCGACCGGCACAACCAATGCCAGAAACGAATACATGTTGCTCGGGTGGTCGGCCTAACTCAGGTAAAACACGCTGCAGTGCCGCTAAAATAGCATAATCACCGCAACCAGGGCACCAGCGTACCTCCGTTTTATTGGTGAAGTCATCACGCGTAAGGCTGGTATTAGACATGTTGCACCTGCTCTTTTATTGCCATGATCAATCGTTCAGTACTAAACGGCTGACCGTTACATTGATGAATAGCTTTTGCATCAACTAAATACTGGCTGCGAATAAGGTGCACTAATTGGCCAGTATTTAGTTCGGCAACCAACACGTGATCAAAAGCACGAAATAAAGGAGCTAAATCGCGCGGTAAAGGATGCAGATGGCGCAAATGCAGTAGTGCTACCGGCAACCCATCGGCGCAACTACGCTCAACAGTGGCTAACAAGCTACCATACGTGCTACCCCATCCGATGAGTAATACCGATGCATCAACCTGACCCTCGAGGGTTACTGGCGGAAAATCTTGCGCAACATTAGCAATTTTTTCTGTGCGCAAAGCAACCATATGTTGATGGTTTTGTGCATCATAGCTAATTCGTCCCTCGTCACCCTGCTTTTCTAAGCCACCCACCTGATGAATGCCGGCAGCCGTTCCTGGAGGGTTCCAACTACGACCAAGCCAAGGTTCGCGAGCAAACGGTTTCGGGAAGCGATGATAAATAATTTCAGGCAAATGGAGTGAGGCTGGATCCGGTATCAACCAAGGTTCAGCTGCATTAGCAACGTACGCGTCCATCAGGACGATCACCGGTGTCATGAATTTCACCGCTATACAAAACGCCTCAAGGATCGTCGCAAAACAGTCAGCTGGTGAGCGCGCCGCGAGCACCGGCAACGGCGCCTCGCCATGCCGACCGTATAACGCATGATTTAAATCACTTTGCCCGGTCTTCGTCGGCATGCCGGTCGACGCCCCGGCTCGTTGCACATCGATGACCACCAAAGGCAGCTCTGTAATGACAGCTAACCCCAACCCCTCACTTTTTAAATCTAATCCTGGCCCTGAAGTACATGTGAGCGCGAACTGGCCACCGAACGCTGCACCAATGCAAGCACAGACGGCCGCAATTTCATCCTCAGCTTGAAATAAGGTCACCCCAAAATCGGCTAATTTAACGCATTCATGCAAAATAGCCGAAGCAGGTGTAATAGGGTAACCTGAAACGAGACATGGCGTTCCAGTAGCCGTGGCTAATGTTGCAACCGCCATTGCAACCGCTTCAACCCCAGTAATTTGACGGTAGTCGCCCGGCACACGTTGCATCGTACCTAGTTGATAAGGCCGCCTCGATAACTCCAAGGTAAGCGCGTAATTATAACCAGCCATCAATGCACGGCGATTACCCTCTTGCACCATCGGCGCGTGCTTAAATTTTTTATCGATAAACGCTAGGGTTTGCTCGAGCGGCAAATCAAATAACCACATGATGACGCCCAACACATAAAAATTTTTGGCTTTTTTTGCTTGCGGCTGCGTTAAGGAGAGCCCCTCGAGTGCGCGCAAGGTGTTACTAATTAATGGGATGCGCAGTAGATGATACTGTTCAGCAACATCCGTGAGAAGTTGTGGCGAACAGCCTGCTTTTTCCCACTCTTTGGTCCCCATGCTGTCTTCATTCAACACCAGCAATCCGCCGTGATTCAAATACGGCAACGCTTGTCGCAAAGCAGCTGGATTAAGTGCCACCAACACATCCAATGACTCTCCGGCGGTAAACAAGGCTTTGTCAGCCATAGCCAACTGGAAACCGGATACTCCGGCAATCGTACCGATTGGCGCACGAATTTCTGCTGGAAAATCAGGCAACGTCCGCACATCACGCCCCGCCAAAGCAGCTGTTATAGTGAGTTGTTCCCCAACCAATTGTACGCCATCGCCCGAATCACCGGTAAAGCGGATAACAAGGGTATCAGATCGAGCTGGCATCAGGGTGGCCCTCAGAAGTAACGTGCAGTGAACTAGCTATAGAGTAGCGGTATAAGCGACGTGAATGCAACTCAATGCCTGGCAGCAGGTAGTCTATGGCCGCTCGCATAATTCGTTTTGCACTCTGTAGCACCTGCGGACAGTTTAATTGGTCCTGCGCAATCGCCAACAAATGCGCGCCACAAAATCCCTCGTTCGCCAACACAAAACCAATCGCAGGAACCAATGCGTACCGTGCTTCCGGCTGAATGGGACTTGAGTCATCTCCGGTCTTGGCAAATGAAACTAATAACCCAGATGCTAGTAACAATTGCCACTCAAAACGACGCAACAGCGCTTCTAGTGCCAAGGGATTTGGTAAGTTTTGCAAGGCCTGAAGCGTCTGTTCGTAACAAGTAAATACCGCAGGCTCTGGCTGATTGGGCGGTAACGCATGATAAATCAATTCATTGAGATAAAAACCGGCCAACACATAACGACCGCTTAGCGAAAGTGACGCTGCCAACGGCTCAATTTGGCGTAAATAGGCCCCATAGCTGCGCACATCCATGCTCCACCATAGCGAGGTGAAAGGGAGGACTAGCTCATTTTTTTTCAGTAAACGGCTTCCTTGCATTCGCGCACGCACAACACCATGATCGCGAGTGAACAAGGTAAGCCACAGTGCGTGCTCGGCAACGCGCCGCTTATGAACTAACCAACCGCTCGCTTCTTCAATGATCATAGCCCCATTGCTTTAAAGTACGTTCATCGTTAGACCAACCCGATTTTACCTTACACCAGCAACGCAAAAAGACGCGTTTACCCAAGAGTTTTTCCATGTCTAAACGTGCACTACTTGCGATTGCCTTTAATTTAGCGCCTTTTTCACCAATCATCATGCGTTTATGGCTGCTCTTTTCCACCCAAATTAGCGCATGAATACGCACTAAATCATCCTCTTCTTGGTACGCCTCGATTTCAACCGTCGTCGAATAAGGTAGTTCCTCTCCAAACATACGAAATACTTTTTCACGCACCAATTCTGCGCACAAAAACCGCACCGATCGGTCGGTTAATTGATCGCTAGAAAATAAATGCGGACCAGACGGCAGCAAAGGCTGTAAAAAAGTCTCTAAATTAACCACTTGATCACCGCTTTTAGCGGACAACGGAATCATTGCCGCAAAGGCGTACCACTCGCTCATGCGCTGCAAAAGCGGCAACAATGCATTTTTATCAACTAGTTTATCCACTTTATTGAGCACTAAGCAACAAGGTACGGTGACTTGAGGTAATAATTTGAATACCTCCTCATCGTCATCCGTCCAACGCGTAGCATCGATCACCACGACGACAATATCCACATCGCGTAACACACTTAATGCCGATTGGTTCATGAGGCGATTCAAGCTATTCACTTCACGCTGGTGCAGCCCTGGTGTATCGACATAAATAGTCTGATAATTGCCGACCGTGTGAATCCCTAAAATAGTGTGCCGCGTCGTTTGCGGTTTCCGCGACGTAATGCTCACTTTTTGTTGCACTAATCGATTCAATAAGGTCGATTTACCAACGTTTGGTCGACCAATGATCGCCACATAACCACACTGCGTTGTTGTCTCGTTTGTCATTTATTGCGTCTCTTGAATTGATTTTTCACCCATTTTAGTTAAACTAATGCCCATGGAAAAAGGATTTTCATTGATCGAGCTCATCGTCGCGCTAATTATTACCAGCATTATGGCTGCTTTTGTTTATCCTAGCTACTGTAATTTACTGACTCACGTGCACCGAATCGATGGTCAACTAGCACTATTGAACTTGGCGCAGCAGTTAGAGCAACACTATACCAATACCCATGACTACCGTAATTTTACACTCACTGTCCAGCGTTCAC
>DAIDLK010000059.1 GCA_027449525.1 Legionellaceae bacterium
AGATTTTAATGAGCATTTGCAAACGAAGCTTATCGGCGAGTTTAATGCTTATAATATTCTTGGCATTTACGCTGTAGCTATTTTACTTGGACAAGACGAGGCTAAATCCCCCTCAATTAATGGGGTCATCACCACTACCTGCTGAGCCATACCGGCTTGCTTTTGTAGTTCTCTACCCATCAGTAAATTGAATTTTTGATCCGTACCGCCACATTCAATATCCGCTTTTAAAACCACTGAATCGTAACCTTGAATGAGTGGGTAAAGAAACTCATGAAGAGCAATCGACTGGCCACGACAATAGCGCTTATGGAAATCATCCCGCTCGAGCATGCGCGCAACCGTATACGATTGAGCTAAACGAATGAGGTCCGTCGCCGTAAGTTGCTTTAGCCAGGCCGAGTTAAATTCTACCCGAGTTGCTTGAGGGTCAAGGATTTTAAACACTTGCTGTTGGTAGGTCTCCGCGTTAACCTGTACTTGAGAATCCGTCAGGGGGAGGCGGGTTACATTTTTTCCGGTTGGATCGCCAATCGTGGCGGTAAAATCTCCAATCAAAAAAATTACTTCATGGCCTAGTTGCTGAAATTGACGCAGTTTATTTAGCAACACGGTATGCCCTAAATGCAAATCAGGCGCGGTTGGGTCAAAACCAGCTTTCACTCGTAACGGCCGCTTCTCTTCCAGCTTTAGTGCTAAAGCATCAGCAGGCAATATCTCCTCACACCCTCTCAACAACTCTATTGCTGTGTTTGTTTCCTCACCCATTGCTCATCACCCTTAAAATGATTGACCTAATCAATCGCAACCGGTATCTTAGCTCGGATAATTTTTTCAGGCTATCTCTTCGTCGCACATAGCCTAAATAAAGGCTGATTATGGACCAATCCTCACATTTAAAACGGCTATCTCGACCCCATTGGATGGGACTATTAGTGAGCCTTACTTTCTTAGCTTGTCTGCATTTATATCAAATCAAGCAAGCTTGGCACGTTAGCCCACGACCATCTGCTCCAGAAATTAGACAATTACAATCGACGCTACCTCGAATCAATTGGTCGGCACCGCATACCCCCAGTTGGCTAGAGCACACCGTAAGGTCAGGCGAATCATTGGCCACTGTGTTTGGTAAAGTCGGGATAAGCCCTAAAACATTACAAACTATCTTACAAAATAACCCTCAAGCCAAGCTACTGACCCGCATCAAACCGGGACAAACTATTCGTCTGTTAATGATTAATCAGCAGCTCGAACAACTCATTTTACCGGTAGCTAATGGTGAATCGCTCTCGGTTACTCGTCAAGGAACTAACTATCTAACTAAATTTCATGCGAATCCATTGCGCCTCGAGAACCAACTTGTTACGGCAACTGTTAAGAATTCACTCTTCGAAACAGCAAAGCAATTTAACATTCCGTATAGTCTAATTCGCCAAATGTCGAGTGTGTTTCATTGGGAACTTAATTTTGCTAGAGACGTACACACAGGGGATCAATTCACTTTACTGTATCAAGCGTATTTTAACGGCAAAAAATTAGTTAAAATTGGTGACATTCTTGCCATGAGTTACACCACGCGCAATAAAACCTTTCAAGCCGTTCGTCACCAATTCAGTACCAATGAAACCGATTATTTTAGTCCAGATGGAGCGAGTTTAAAACAAGGATTTTCCCGCTACCCCTTAGAATTCAGTCGCATTAGTTCTCTCTTTAATCTATCGCGCGCTCATCCTATTCTTCATTACCGTAGACCCCATCTAGGTATTGATTTAGCGGCTCCTACTGGCACCCCCGTTCGCGCAACCGGGGATGGGCGTATCGAAAAAATTATTCGTGAAGCAGGTTATGGTAATATGATTAAAATTTCTCACCAGAACACCTCGTTCTCATCAATTTACGCTCATTTGTTACGCTTTGAAAAAGGACTATCTCGTGGAACTTATGTAAAACGTGGGCAAATTATTGGTTACGTGGGGCAAACCGGCCTGGCTGACGGACCGCATTGTCATTACGAATTTCATGTTAATCACGTTCCTCGCAACCCACTCACGGTCAATTTACCTAAAGCATCTCCCGTGCCAAACCAACAGCTGGGTGCTTTTAAAAGTAAAGCGGCGCAACTGCTAGCCCAACTAAAACGCTACGAAACCGCGCACCTTAACACAAACCAGACCCGCAATAAGAAAGCATAAGGCGACTGACTTATAAGAATAAAACGCGACAAATAACCACCGAAGCAATTATACCCGCTAAATCAGCTAACAAACCGGCAAAAATAGCATGTCGGGTGCGCCGAATATTCACTGAGGCAAAATAGATAGCCACCACATAAAACGTTGTTTCAGTGCTACCCATCATGGTCGCGGCCATCTTGGCAATCAATGAATTACCACCGTAAGTGTGCATCAACTCGGCCATCACGCCAGTTGCTGCCGCACCCGAAAAAGGGCGAACTAACGCCAAAGGCAATAACTCTGGCGGCATGCCAAGCAGATAAAGTAGTGGTGATAGCCACTGACTCATGAGAGCAAAAAACCCAGACGCACGTAACATGCCAATGGCGACTAACATCGCCACTAGAATTGGGATTAGGCTCATACTCATCTCAAAGCCTTGTTTTGCACCGATCACAAACGCATTGAACGCATTAATTTTTTTTGTTGCACCATACACTGGTATCCCAACTACACAAGCTAGCATCAATCCATTTGAGATTAGCGAGACGACACCACTCATTTTTTGTCCTCATGCGGTATACGAAAATACGCCCAGCGCTCAAAGGTTTTGACCGCAACTACTGCAACGATCGTGGAAGCAATGGTCGCAACAAGAGTACTAACAATGATTTCCGTTGGGTGGGACGCACCATTCGCACTTAAATAAGCAATCGCTGTTACGGGTATCAGTTGGACGCTTGAGGTGTTAATGGCTAAAAACGTGCACATGGCGTTACTCGCCACGTGCGCATGATGATTGAGCCGTTGTAACTCTTTCATGGCTTGCAAACCAAACGGGGTTGCCGCATTCGCAAGGCCAAGTACGTTAGCGGAAATATTCATAATCATCGCGCCCATGGCCGGATGCTCAGGTGGAACATCAGGGAATAAGCGCGACATCAATGGCTGCATAAAACGGGCTAAACGGGCAACTAATCCAGATTCCGCTGCAATGTTCATGATGCCTAACCACAAGGCCATGATGCCAACTAAATGCAGCGCAATCTCAAAGGCTTGTTTCGCTGAATCGGTTACTGCCTGCACCACGGCATCCAGCTGTCCTTGCAGCAACCCAACCACCACAGAAAGCACCAACATACTTAACCAGATACTATTTAACATGCTTGTTCCTTGAGTCTCCTCTGCGCTAAACTCACAACACTCAAACCAATTCAAGAGCGCTTTATGCGCAGTGCATTGACACCATTCTTGCTGAGCCTACTGCTCTTCACATTCTCACCCTTCTTATTGGCTGATGTAAAGCCTTCAACCGCACTGTCTGAGATGAATCAACTCTACCACACACTTGGAGACATCACTAAGCTTAGCCTACCAGAAAGACTAAACCGTATTAGTGCCCGGTGGCTAACCAGACCTTACAGTTTATTTCCCCTTGGTGAGGGGGCAATTGGTGAATACGACCATATGCCACGCTACCGGACGGATGCGTTTGATTGTGAAACTTTTGTCGATACGGTGTTGGCAGCGGCACTCTCTACCAACTTTAACGGTTTTAAACACTGCATGGACATCATTCGCTATCAACAAGGCCATGTAAGCTTTACTAAGCGAAATCATTTTACCTCGATTGATTGGAATCGAAATAACCAACAACAAGGCTTGTTGCGCGATATTACCAAGACGATTAAAAACCAAGCGCACCACCCGATTGCCATCCATGCAGAAACTGACATTGACAAAGCTAACTGGTACGCGCATCTACCAGCAAGCCGCATTCGCTTACCCAACGCATCCCTGCTACAACGAACCCAGCAATTAAAAAAGTTACGCCTAGCTGGCCGCCAGTTTGCACGCCAACACTCCAGTTTACCTTACCTGCCGCTGCGAGTATTATTTGACGAACAAGGGCATGCCAATGCATTGTTGTTCCAACAGATACCACACGGCGCGATTGTTGAAATTGTTAGACCCAACTGGGATCTCATTCAACAAATTGGTACGCGCAATGATGTCTCTCACTTAGGCTTCGTATTCTGGCAAGACGGTACGCTCATCTTCCGTGAGGCTTCCAGCGACGCGCAACAAGTGATTGATATACCACTCGTTAACTACTTACGCCAGCAGCGCAAGAATCCAACCATTCAAGGAATTAATATCCAACAGGTAGTTCAACGCGCGCCGCTGTGTTAAAGAGTAAGTCCTAAGTGATGGCTCCTTGATAACGTGTTAAGCTAAGCGCATTGAAATCAGAGTAAAAGTAGTCATGATGCAGCATGATAGTCTACAAAATTTTCTGTTGACTCAAGCCAATGTGCGCGGTGCACTGGTTCGCTTAGAGAAGACCTACCAAACCATTTTAAACCAACGGGCTTATCCACCGGCTGTACAGCACCTATTGGGCGAAGCCCTTATGTCGGTCGTGTTACTCGCCGGTAACATTCAATTCGAAGGGTCTTTTAGTTTGCAATTTCAAGGTGATCATCGCTTACCGTTGCTTCTGGTGCAATGTGACCATCAATTACACTTAAGGGCTTTAGTCAAGTACGCTGAAAAAGCTACCAATACAGATTACCAACGCTGCTTTTTAGCCGGAAAAATGACATTGTTCGTTGATCAATACCATCAAACCCAAGGGTATCAAAGTATTGTACCCATCCATTCCGTTTCTATGGCGGACAATTTATCCTTTTACTTTGCTCAATCCGAACAAATCCAAACACAAGTATGGTTTATGACCACGCCCAACCAAGCGGCCGGCTTACTTCTACAAAAGATGCCAGGACCATACGAATTGGAACAGGAAAAATTTTGGAATGCCGCCGTCAATCGTGCCAAGAACATCACGCCGAATGCATGGCTCAACTGCGATAACCAAACTCTGTTAGAGCAAGTCTATCCGAACACTGAAAACGCAATATACTCTGCTCGTGCACTTGCCTTTCGCTGTCAGTGCACCCACGATAAAATGAAACAAGTGTTGACTGTACTAGGCAAACAAGACAGCGAAGCATTGCTCAAAGAAAACCATGAAGTGGTGGTTAATTGTGATTTTTGCCAGCAACGCTACGTCTTTCATGCCAGTGATATTGAAATACAGTTCAATACACCATCAAAACCCGAAAGAAGGCTAAAAAATATCTAAGCTTCAGTGGCATGCTCTCTTTCAAGGCTGAACTGTGTGCCCCAGTTGCTCTACAGCTTCAATTGCAACATGCGTTGCCCCTCTTAACAACTCATAGGTCGATAACAGAGAGAACGGAAATAGTAATTTATTCCAAAACTCCTCTTCTTTAAAACTCTTTACTGAATCTTGCGCGGAAAGATCCTGGTACACCACGACACCCAGGAGGAACCAAGATAGTTGATAGATTGCTAACGCCAGAACAAACGGAGCATGAATACATCGGGGGCCGGATGGAAGGGTGCGTAAACAAGCACCCAAAATAATGATTGGCGATATCACTTCAATGGTATCTTTGAGCAGCTCACTCGACGTTAACTGCATCTGACTCATTGGTTTATTAATGGTGCTCTCTCGAGACCTCACTTTCTGTTTGAAAAATGAACTGTGAGCCATGTTTTTAAATCCATCAATCTCAGTTTTACTTAACGAGAAAACCACTGCTGTCTTTAAACTATTGGAAAAAAAATTCACGATCACTCCAAAAACAAGTCTTAAGATGACTGTAAGCTTCGAAAGCGCTAAGCTTACCTTCATGGAATATAGGTTGTAAAGCTTCGGTAAGTGTTGGGTCAAGTCCTAATTTATCATCTAGAATTTACAGCAGTTTATGGACTTAACCGATGTTTGTTGGATAAATACAAAAATAGTCTCTTCTTCTAATGACAGGAAAAAAGAGCGCGCCATGGGGGTCGCGCCATGGGGGTCGTGACTTGCTTTTTGCTAGTAACAAAATAGGCAAAAGGCAAGACACGACCCCTGTTTACTGTTTCTTTTATTAATTTGTCAGCAGGCAATTGAGATTTTGGCATCGATTTAGCTTCCTAAAAACAGATTATTTTAAGTATAAAGTAACAACAACAAACAAATGGCTAACCTTCGAGCGGGTTAAGTCCTTAAACTGCTGTAAATTCAAAATGGCTCATTAGTAATTGAGTCATCGCTAAAATTCGGTACTATTGA
>DAIDLK010000060.1 GCA_027449525.1 Legionellaceae bacterium
TTGTTTGTTCAATGAATTATACAATGAAGTTTATTTATGCGTATCCAATTTTACCCTGGGCATCATGGCGGCTTTTTTTGACGCAACGTTTCAAACGGGACTTAACCATACCATTTGGAGTATTGTTGATGAACGCCGACAATCCCTGCGTGAACTGATTAAAAATTCTTGTTTCGCTGTGCCATCCGTTGCGCAGCGCTCCATGCTACCTGTGGAATGGTTGCATTATAAACCAAACGATAAAACCGATTTATCCATTTGCCGTGAACTGAATCAATTAAATTTAGCGGTGTTGCCTGGCCGTCAATTTTACTGGAATTCTGCGTCATCGCCAGGCAATCAACGCAATATTCGCATTAGTTTAATGAAGCAAGAGAAAAGTTTTTATGCAGGTATGGCTATTTTTCAATCGTATTGTAATAAACTCATGCGCAGTTTAGGAGTCGTATTATGTTAACCATCTGTTTAACCGGTTCTGGGTATAGCCAACAACACCTGGATAAATTAGCACAAACGTTTAAAGTGATTCAAAAACCCAATCCCATGTCCGGCAGTGAATTTCGATACATCATTTCATCGGTTGATGCTTACATTCTGGGTGGTGATGAACGATTTTCTGCCGAAGAACTCAGCCTGGCCAAACAATTGCGGGTTATCTCGTTTGTAGGCACAGGCTATAGCTCGTTTATTGATGCGATGGCGGCAAAAAAACATCACATCGCGATTAAAAATACTCCGGCCGTGATGGCGCCTGCCGTAACTGAACACACCATTGGCATGCTACTTGGCTTACAACGTGAATTATTTCGGCAAAATTGGGAAGTTAAAAACAGCTCGATAACACCATGCCACACGGAAGAACTATCCTCGCGATGTGTCGGTATCATTGGATTCGGTGAAATTGGTTCTCGAATTGCACGTATCTTGCGACAGTCATTTGGAAGTGACGTCTGCTACTTTAGCCGTACGCGCAAAAAACACCTCGAAGCTGAGCTTGATTTACGCTACGTGTCAATGGATACGCTAGCGGCATCGGCTGACATCATTGTATTAGCCCTACCCACGACAGCGGAGACAAAATTTCTTATTAATGAAGCGTTCTTGTCAAAAGTTAAGCATGGCCTTATTTTAGTTAACACAGCCGGTGCGCACTTAGTTGAACCGACCGCCTTAAGAAAGTACCTTGATAATCAAGTGATAGCCGCTGCCGCTTTTGATGGGTATTACCTCGAACCCCTGCCTAAAGTCATTGATGATCCTTATCATTTATTGTGTTTACCGGATAATCGATTGATTATAACGCCGCACACGGCAGCAAAAACAACCCAAAGCTGGTCACGCATGCTGGACATGGCTGTCGATAACGCGATTACTTTTTTTAACGAATAACGCATGGAACGTATCGAACAATTGCTAGAGCGTTTAACAAAATTTGCGTCAGTTGATGTCATTGCGCCTGACGATCCACGTTATCCTAACGCTCGACTTATCTACAATCGCATGCACGATGATTACCCGGCGCTTATCGTACGAACCTTAACCGTTGACGCAATACGCTCAATACTAGCCTTTGTTGCTGAAGAGCAGGTTGTACTGGCTATCCGTGGCGGAGGGCACCATATTGGTGGTTTTGGTACTTGTCATCAAGGCATTGTGCTCGATTTTTCCGTGTTTAAAGGCATTGAGATTGACCATGAACAGCAGCTTGTTTCGGTTGAGCCAGGTTGTTGCTTAGGGGAACTGGATGCCACCTTATCAGCTGCTGGCTACATTGTTCCAACCGGTACCGTCAGTGAAACTGGTTTGGCTGGACTAACCCTGGGTGGTGGCATTGGTTGGTTGATTGGTCAATACGGTTTAACGTGTGATCAATTAGTCGGCGCGGATGTTTTATTAGCAGATGGTCGAATGGTCAAAGCGGAGGATCCAGAGCATCGTCAGCTACTTTGGGCGCTACGCGGCGGTGGGGGAAATTTTGGAATTGTATTAAAATTTAGATACCAACTGCATCCGTTACCAACAACACACTGTGGTATGGGGCTAGTTGACTGGGAGCATTGTTTATCCGTCATGAGGGTCCTATTGCCTTATCTAAACGATCAGTGCCCGAGCAGCATGACCGTAGCGCCTATCTTCGTCAAAAACGACCGTGGTGAATCCCACTTACGCATCGATTTTTGTTGCGCGAATGGCACAACAGACGATGTGCTGCAACTAATGTCGCTATCCAAACACATTCATTGGACTGCGGTGAAAGAATGGAATTTTGTTGAATGGCAACGAGCGTTTGATCAAGCGTTTTTACCGCCAATGCGTGGTTATTGGAAAGCTGTTTATTTGGACACTCTAAGCATTGCAATCATTGAAACTTTATGTGAAGTATTTTTACAATCATCCAGTCCGAGATGTTCAATTTTAATCGAACATTTGCACGGTGCATTTAAACACCGTGATCAAGATTCCTCCGCTTTTCCCTTGCGGGACAAAAATTTTGGAATTTTATTTTCGCTACGCTGGGAAGCAGCGGATGAGGATGCTGAGCAAATTCGTTGGGTAAAAGAAAGCTTTAGTAAAATTGACCCCATGGGGATTTCGAGTACCTATGTAAATTATACCAATGCTGACGATAAACGCGCTGTCAACACGTTGTTATTGAGTAGTTTATCAGCAATAGCCGAAGTCAAAGCTTTGTATGATCCAACGAATCTTTTTAGACGTAATCATAATGTCAAACCTTAATTAATGGAAACAACATGTTTAACAACCCTTCTTTGCTTCAACAACAACTGGTGCAGCACGTAGCACTTAAATTTGGTGAATCATTAACCCATGATGTGCAACAACTGATTGAACGTGTGTGGGGTAAAGATGCTTTTATCGATCAAACCATTGGGTTGAACCTCCAAAATATGCTCGCTTTAGATTTGAACGATGCTGCTTACTTTGTCGATTTAGCGTTAAAACTATCCGAATCGAGTCCTGTTGTTCCGGTGCTGTTATTTGAAAAAATTCCCACGTTGGTGTTCTATGGTATCACCACTGAGGTTGGCCAGTTTTTGCTAGCCACCATCGATTACAGTGTTAGAGCCACGGCGTATTATTTAGGCTGTGATCAGCGAAAAATTGATGACCTAACGCAAATTCTTGAGGAATCTAATTTAGCTTTTTATAAAATACTGCTACGAACGGTTACTGATAGGCACGCTGAATTTGGTATGTTGTGTGGACTTATCATGCGTCATGCTGTGTCAATTGAATCACTGCTGAGGTCTTCAGAAATCCCGGCTTATTTGGACACGTGTTCGGCACTCATCACTCATTTTGGTGCACCGATTGCTGAGCAATACATTCGCCACACCCTTGAACTGGCTAAGACCTTACCTCTGCGGGAACATTATAAAAAAATTGCCTATTTTTTCCAACAATCACCGATTTTGGCCGAGTTTTTTGTCACTTACCCCACCCTATTGCTCGCGGAGTTAAGCAAAAGCCCATTTCAACCAAAACACGATCAGCACAACCTCCGACGGCTAAAACTGGAACTGCTAACCACAGAAAACTATTGTTACTGCTTATACAATCCTTGGCTGTTTGAGGACCGTGAATTTTTCTCGATGGTCATGAATTGGCCCACACTCCATCACAGTATTAAACAAAATATAGTATTCCAGTTACAACAAGACAATTACAAACACTACCTTATCAATCACCCAGAAATGATGGCATCTTGTCAGCTGGTAACGCAAGCAACGCAGGGTCATTGGTTATCGTCCTGGACATTTTGCCAAGAAACCATATCGCTCACTTACGTACGGCAACGCGTCAGCAAGTTGTTGCAGGATAAATACCGTTTCTCCTTAGAAGCGAAAACGATGATTAAAACACACGCTGCCGTGTTTGATCGAACCAATACCGATTACGATGCCCCGCGAGTAGCCAGTATTGTCAACATTTTATTAACTTATTGTGTTGATGAAGCCACAACCAAAGAATTAAATGCCATGTATGCGTTTGTGTTGGGTAACCGAGAGCCGCTAAAAAATTGGTTAAGTGAGTCTGCGTTGGTCATTCAAACATGGGAACGCGACCCATGGTTTGACTACGGTCGAGCGGATGAATTATTTTCCTGTACTAGTCTAGGTGACTATAATGCAGCAAACGCGCCAGCCTTTTTAACTGATTTGAATCTGTCGCATTTAGACATCTGGAGTCAGCGCCAGCGCGTGGGTCGAATTCACCTAGCACTCACGCGCGGTACCGATCATACCATTCACTTATTATTGGATTGTGTCGACGGCAGTGAACGCGTGATCAACAGTAAAAAAAAATTGGCGGACATCCTCAAAGCTGTCAAAGCCTATGCTGGTTGGCTTGGCCTACCAACCATTAAAATTAATTACGAAGTTGATTTCAACACAACACCTAAAAAATTCATTGCTTACGTTGAACACAGTTTAAACCACTCGGCACGTATTGATTACCTGTCTCGGTTGTTAGTAGGTGACCGGCTCATCCAACGCATCCCCTATCCTTGTCAGACCTATCTAGAATCTTTCAATCAACGTGATGGCGCATTTGTAAGAGGAGCCCTGATTCATGCAAACGAATAACCCTGTACGGATCCGTTTTTTGACAATTTTGTTAGGTTTGGGACAACTCTATGCGTGGGCCACAACCTATTATTTACCGGCAGCCCTGACCCTACCTGTTGCCAACGAGCTCCATCTGAGTACGTTGGCAATTGTTGGCGGATTTTCTTGGGCCCTTTTGCTCGGTGGTGTGTGCGCGCCTAAAATTGGTGCCTGGATTGAGCACGAAGGTGGTCGGCGACCATTAGCCGTGGGTAGTTTTTGCATGGGGTTAGGCTTGATGCTTTTATCGCAATGTCACGAGCTCATCCTGTGGTACCTAGCTTGGAGCTTTCTTGGCGTAGGAATGACGCTTGGCTTATTTAACGCTGTTTTTGCCAGCATGGGTCGATTATTAGGTCAAGGTGCTAAAACCGTAATAATTAACATTACCCTTATTTCTGGTTTTGCGACCATCTTATGGCCATTAACCACCTATTTAATTGCAGCCGTTGGTTGGCGTACGATGGTCGTCTTGTACGCTATTCCTCACCTGATGATTTGGTGTCCTCTATTTTTTGTGAGTATTCCTAAACAAGTGCTGACCTATGATGCAACCGTGTCCGCCGAAGAACCGCGGGTAGCTACCGTCAACATTAAGCGAGCCTTTTACCTGTTCGCTGCCTTTGCTGTTTTACGTGCCATAGTAGGTACTACAATATCAGTTGATATTTTAACCATGCTCATGGGACTTGGTTTTACTTTAACGGCAGCAGCGATGGTTGCTTCATTAATAGGCCCGGCGCAAATTATCGGTCGAATAATCGAACTCAAGGTGGGGCGCCAGTTTGATCCGCTCAATTCATCGATGTTTTGGACTGCTGTATTGCCGGTATCAATTGTTGTATTGGTTCTATGGGGAGCCCCTGCCGGCTGGTTTTTTGCTATTGCCTATGGAATGAGCAATGGTGTCTTAGCAATAACCATGGGTATTTTACCCATGGTAATTTTCGGCCCTAAAGGCTATGCCAGTTTATTAGGTCAATTAGCGCTGCCGGTCTTACTTGCGCAAGCAGCAACTCCGTTATTAGTAGACCCCCTACTAGAGCGATGGTCAGCAATTCATATTTTTTATCTTGCCGGACTCATGGGCCTCGCTGCCTTGATTTGTTTAATCAAGTTATCGTCGCTTACCCAAAAGACAACTTGACCACGGGCCTGCAAGTACGTTATTTTTGCTACAATTTTCTCACCTCTAGCCTACTAACGATGTCACCAGACGATTTAGCGGAATTAAACCAGTTACTCAATGAACAAAAACTAGCGCTCGCAGCTTATCAAGCGAGCGAGTTATACCAACTTGAAGCTAGGTATTCGCTGTTTCATCTTGATCGGTTGCTCAGTAACACGAACCATATGGGCTTTGAGCGCTCGTTAATTAATTTCTTACACGAACGCTGGCTAACCATCGAACAATCAGCCGTTCAATATCTTTACGATTTTGATAATCCAGCCAATCGTGTTTGTGTGGCGTTAGCAAAAAAACTAGCTTGCAGTCGCAAACCATTTCTGTATCGATTGATGCCAACCTTATGTCGGTTACCCTCGTCTGCTTACATCAGCTCCTCAGCACAAGACAGCGATTTGAATTTACGTCACCTGTGCCTCGACGAATCGCAACGCGGTATCTTGTTTATTCCTGAAATACTCGAATATGCTGAATCTTCTGGTCAGTTGTACCATAG
>DAIDLK010000061.1 GCA_027449525.1 Legionellaceae bacterium
GGTGGTCATTAGTGTCCCCATTTCTAAAGGCGATTAATGCAGACGGACCTCCAATTTTTTTAAAGCCTAATGAACTTAGTAATCCTCTAGCTTCTGGTGAGACATTAGCCGTTGGGACAGTACTCACAGGACTTGGTGGCGTAATGCTAAATTTCGCAGCAAGACCGTTAGAAACAGCCAGGATAAAGGGATTAGAGGCTTCGGCTGCACTCGGATTAATCGTGGTGTAAGTAAGTGGTGAGGTAAATGAATTGTCAACAAGACCTTGAATGGCTTCGGAAAGGGTACTTTCGTAAGCATTATCTACAAATCTAGAGAATTTATTAAATTGAACTATTTTTAACTGAAGCCGCTGCAAATAAGCTCTAGCCTCAATTTTTTGCGCTTCAGTCAGCACAATAGGAGGCTCTTTACCGATAGTGGGAGGTGATGGTTTTAGTGCCTCATCCTTAAACTCCAAATTAAAGAGTTTTTGAATGCTTTGGTTAAGCATTTCCTTGTTTTTAGATTCGTTTCCTAATTTAATATCTGATAGTATCATATATAGATCAATTGATTTCTGTCGCTCTTCTAAAAGTACTTCACTTTTACTATATGAAGGTTTTGTGAGTTGTTTATCAATAAATGTTCTTGTTTCTCTAGTATTTTTTATTAAAAGTAGTAATGTATCTGTGCCAGATTTAGTTAGAAGACCTTCGCTATTGAGTTGAAATTTATTTTTAAAGACATCACGTTTAACAGTTAATTGTGCAGCTTGATAACTTTTGATATGTCTACTAGCTTCAGCCTTATTTTCTGAAGTTCTAACTTGAGGTGCAGGGGAAAATGTTCCTCTGCATGAGTATGAGGTGTCAGTTCCATCGTTATCTATTGAACCTTTACCACTACTATTATCTAATCGTATGACATTTGCTATGTTATCCGGGAGGATTTCAACATTGGTATGCTTATCTTTTCTTTTATCATGACCATAGCAATACTTAAATCTTCCTGTCTGATCGAACCCTCCGCCATCACCATTCGCAAGCTCTTCCTCTCTCCTCCAGGTTACCTCGTAAGCAGGTCCTGAATTATCGAAAAGTGCAGTAAGAATACTTGCGTCATTTGATTGGATATAATCTTGGAATCTTGAGTTAATTGTTGCGATAAATTGTTTGATGCTTTCGTTGTTTGTTAGATCAGGAGCCGATACTCCAAACTGCTCTGCAAGCCGCGGTGCAAGATTAGGAAAATTCATTGGTGCATGAGAATAAAGGGTTAACTGACCTCCCTCCTCTGAGTAATCGAGTAACAGCAGTTTTTTAAAGTAATTTTCAGCCATTGATTTCAGATCATCAAATCTCACACGACCGTCTTTAACAGATTTGACTAATTCTAAAAAAGAGTCGCCTTGACCTGAGCGCCTACCTTTTCCATCCTCTGCTTCATAAAAACCTATATTATGATGAATGCGCCGTTCAACTTCGTCGACGTCTGCTGCACCTAATAAACATTTCATCGCCTCAATATCGTGGTTGGAAATCATGGCGCGAACCTTCGCACCTTGATTTATTATGGTATCAAGTAATGTTAACGTGTAGGCATCATTCATTCCTCGATCAGAGATTACGTCCCCAATTAAACGTACCGCAATTTCTTTGTTGACAACTACTATTCCGTCTTTCAAAAAAGCAAGGAGAGCTTGTTCTTGAACACGCGTAATCGTACCATTAAATTTATCTTGATAAAGCCGAACAACAAGAGCATAGCTGTCTGGATCAAGTTTAATTACGCCATAATAGTTTAAAGTATCTAATAAGCGGATAGTATTCCCATGCAGGTCGCCCTCGGTAAATTGAGTGATGGGTGGACCGGCGTATTGTGGTGAGGGTTCTCCACTTAAATTAGCACTGCGCATGGTCAATCTCCGTTAGCTATGTAAAAAGTATAGTTAACGGAGCAGGAAATGCAAATTGTGATTCATTTGCTTATACGATGAGCAGAAACAGGGCGCCGGGGCCGCGGAGAATTTGTACTAATAATTGCTTTTTTTCGCTTTTGGCGATTTTTTGTAAACTCGCGGCGTCTTTGACGGGCTGCTTATTGGCACTAATAATCACATCGCCTGGGCGTAAGCCGGCGCGCCAGCCGGCACTGTTTTCGGAGGCTCCCACCACTTGAACGCCGATAATATGCCCGTGCAGTGGGGAGTCTTGCTCGAAATTACGTAGCGATAAGCCATACAAGAACGGATTGGATGATTGGAGTTTTTGTTCGTGCTTTTTCACGTCCGTGACCAAGGCGGTTAATTTGATGAGTTTGCCCTGGCGGTTGACCGTAATTTTTGCCTCACTGCCGACGCGTAACAGACTAATCGTCGTTCTTACCTGCGTGGCTTGGATAATTTTGGTGTCGTTAATTTGCGTAATGACATCGCCTGCTTGCAAGCCGGCTAATTCTGCCGGTGATCCTTCGTTCACCTGGGCAATCAAGGCACCTTGGAAATTATCCCCAAGCCCCATGGCTTGGGCTAATTCGGGCGTTAAGTGTTGTACAAAAACGCCCATCAGCCCGCGGTGCACCGAACCAAATTTAATGATTTGCGCCGCAACGTCCCTTACCATGTTGATTGGAATAGCAAAACCTATGCCTAAATTACCGCCGTACAGCGAGATAATGGCGGTATTAATTCCAATTAATTCGCCTTTTACGTTGACTAATGCCCCACCCGAATTACCCGGGTTAATGGCGGCATCGGTTTGTATGAAGTTTTCGATGCCCTCAATGTTTAAATCACTGCGCTTCATGGCGCTGACAATACCAAAAGTTGCCGATTGACTGTTACCAAAGCTGTTTAAGCCAAATGGATTGCCAATGGCAATGACAAAATCGCCCACTTCAATGGCGTCGGAATTGCCAATGGGTAAACTTTTTAATTGTTTTGCCTCGACTTTCAGGACGGCTACGTCCGTTTCGCTGTCGGAACCAAGCACTTTCGCTTTGAGCCGTCGGCCATCGTGCAGGGTAATGGTAATGAGCGTAGCGTGCCGAATAACGTGATCGTTCGTGACAATAAAACCGTGTTCGGGATCAATAATAACCCCGGAACCAATGCTTTGAAATTTACGTGGCTTGTTATCCAACGGGCTCAGATTACGTTCGGGTAACGCTGGTGCGTCCTCGTCGTCTTCAGTATTCACCACGCCGTTTGGGATAATGCCCTGTACCGCCACGTTCACAATGGCCGGCATGGCCGTTTTTAATACCGGAGCCAGAGAGGGCAATAATTCAGGCGTCGCGGGAAGTGCGAATGATGATAGACTAAACAGTAAAGTCGATAAATAAACAAAAGAGCGCATTGGTCAAGTCCTAGTCTGGTTGAATCCAAATGAATGTGGCTATTCTACCGGTTTGTGCTTGGCGACGATAGGAGTAATAGTGATTAGTTGCCTCATACGTGCAAAGCGCGGATTGGGTGATACTGGCCACACCCAAGGCGCGTAGAATGGATTCGGCAAGTTGCGGCAGATTCGCCCGGTAGGTCGTAAAGGTAGCGACTGTATCAGGGTAGCGGCTGCAGAAAGCGTGAATGACTTCCGCACCAACGGTATAACAATTACCACAAATGGCGGGCCCTACCCAGGCGATTAACTCACAGGGAGGGCACTGCATTTGTTGTATGGTGCGCTCAATAATCCCGCTAGCTAAACCACGCCAACCGGCATGCACGGCAGCAATGGTGTCCCCCGCGTGATTGGTCATAACAATCGGCAAGCAATCAGCGGTTAGAATCACCAACGGCTGCCCGCGCAGGCGTGTCACTGCCGCATCCGCATGGCGCTCGAAGGTTTGTTCTAACACTACGCAGTTGGTGCTATGCGTTTGCGTTAACCAAGCGGGCTCGTGCGTAAACTGTAATTGCGCTGATAAGGCACGCCGATTCGCCAGTACGTGGTCAGGGTTGTCGCCCACGTGCAAAGCGAAATTATTGCTCGTATACGGCGCGACGCTGTACCCGCCGGCCCGCGTTGTGGATAAGGCCTGAACACGAAGTGGTGCCGGCCATTGCGCGCGAATCAACTGAAGTTGTGTGGTCAATTTGGGCTTGTCTCCTTTACTATCGTTTCTTTAACGGCCTGCTTAAAAAGATGATAATGAAACGAACGACAGGTTCCTGCTTGTTCGACACTTGGTCGAGCACGGTTTACCTGTGAACGAACATTAGAATACTTCAAACGCGTAACGCGCTCAGTAATAATTGCATATCATCGGGTATTTCGGCGGTAAACGATAAATTGGCGTGGCTTATTGGGTGCGTAAAACGTAATGTGTGAGCATGCAGCGCTTGGCGCTTGAAGGCACTAATCGCGTCTCGCTGTGCCGGAGATACCCCCGCGGGGTAGCGAGTGCGGTTGGTGTACAACGGGTCACCGACGATAGGGTGCTTGATGTGGGTTAAGTGCACACGAATTTGATGCGTGCGTCCGGTCATCAATTTTACGTTGAGTAAGGTGCAGCCGGCTAGGTGTTGTTGAACAGAAAATAACGTAACCGCCGGTTTACCATTAGGTAGTACGGCCATTTTGAGCCGTTGCTGTGGTGAGCGACCAAAGCCGGTTTCGATAACCCCACCGCTTAGCACGTTGCCAAGCACCAGGGCCAAGTATTCGCGCTCAATTTGGCGTGCTTGCATTTGCCGGACTAAATCGGTGTAAGCCGCTTCGGTTTTGCCGATCATCAGCAGGCCGGTGGTGTCTTTATCGAGGCGATGAATCAGGCCGGCTCGTGGTAAATGCTGTAGGCTTGCGTCGTGGTGCAAGAGCGCATTGACGAGGGTGTGACTTGGGTTGCCGGCACCTGGGTGCGCAATCAGGCCTGCTGGTTTGTTGATCACTAAGCAGTGTTCATCTTCAAATACGATGGTCAGGGGAATCGCTTCTGCAAGTGCAGTACAGGCTGGTGACTTGTTGTTTAAAACGTTGACCTGGCAGGTCACTTGCTCGCCACCGTGCACTTTGTCTTTCAGTTTTTGGAATGGAGGCTGCAGGGTAATGCGGCCGGTTTTAAACCAATTGGATAGTTGCGCCCGCGAATAATCTGGAAACAATAGGGCGAGCGCTTTGTCCAAGCGTAACCCGTAATAATCGGTCGGAATCAACCGCTGAACAACGTCAATTTCAGGCATATTCTGCCGCGGTTAGCGTGCCACGCAAGGAGTTGGGCAAGGATTCCGTGACGAGCACTTCGACAAATTTTCCTTGTAATTCCCTAGGTCCGGTAAAATTGACGACCCGATTGCATTCGGTGCGCGCAGCCCATTGTGCGTGATTTTTTTTTGACACACCGGTCACTAACACACGCTGTGTGGTGCCAACGAGTGCTAAGCTGTAGCGGCTAGCTTGTTGCAGTAAGCGTTCTTGCAAAATGCTCAGCCGTTGTTTTTTAACTTCCATGGGCGTGTTATCGGGTAAATTAGCGGCAGGTGTGCCCGGTCTTGCGCTGTAAATAAAACTAAACGATACATCAAAACCAAGTTCGTGCACTAGATTTAACGTGTCTTCAAAGTCGCGATCCGTTTCGCCAGGAAAACCAACAATGATATCTGTGGAGAGACGTATGGTTGGACGTACTTGGCGTAATTTACGAATTTTGGCCTTGTACTCCAGGCTCGTGTAACCGCGCTTCATGAGATTAAGAATACGATCAGAACCACTTTGCAGCGGCAAATGCAAATGATTCGCTAATTGCGGCACTTCCGCGTAAGCGTTAATGAGGTTGTCAGAGAAAGCAATCGGGTGCGAGGTGGTGAAGCGAATGCGGTCAATACCGTCGATAGCGGCAACGTAATGAATTAATAACGCCAAATCAGCCAAGCCGCCTTGGTGCATTAACCCGCGATAATCGTTAACATTTTGTCCGAGTAAATTAATTTCACGCACACCCTGGCTAGCGAGCTGGAAGCATTCCGCGAGTACGTCGTCAAACGGGCGGCTGATTTCTTCTCCACGCGTATAAGGCACGACGCAATAGCTACAGTATTTACTGCAGCCTTCCATAATGGACACAAAGGCCACAGGACCTTCAGCACGGGCGGGGGGAAGATGATCAAATTTTTCAATTTCGGGGAAACTGATGTCAACCACCGGTTGTTTGGACTGCAATCGTTGTTCTAATAATTGGGGTAATCGGTGCAATGTTTGGGGTCCAAATACCATGTCAACGTACGGTGCTCGGTTTAAAATACTCCTGCCTTCTTGGCTGGCCACGCACCCGCCAACACCAATTAACACGTGCGGATTTTTTTGTTTGAATTTGCGCCACTGGCCGAG
>DAIDLK010000062.1 GCA_027449525.1 Legionellaceae bacterium
TTATGCGCAACGACATGCGCGTGGGTGATTTGGTGTTTTTTTATCATTCCAACTGCAACCCACCCGCCATTGTCGGCGTTGCTGAAATCGCCAGTGAAGCCTACCCTGATCACACAGCGTTTGATCCGCACAGCGATCACCCGGATCTGGCAACTACACCGGAGAACCCACGCTGGTTTATGGTAGACGTGCGCTTTGTTATGCAACTACCGCGTGCCATTAGTTTGCCTGAATTAAAAACTTACCCAGAGCTGACCAAGATGCGCTTATTGCAAAAAGGCAACCGTTTATCAATTTTACCGATTGAACAACATGAGTGGGATTTTATTATGCAGTTAAGTAAGCTGGCTAGCTATGATTAACAGGCAAGTAGACGTCTCGAAACTAACTGCTGTTCAAACTGATACTCACCAATGCCAATCAACTGCTCCTGCGCATCGTATAGACGCACCAAGCCGAGATCAGCCGACACAGGAACGATTGGTGACAACACTTGCCCTTGGCGTAACTGCTTAATTTGTTCAACCGTCAATTGCTGACGAGGTAAGTGAACCACCGCGCGGTCTAACGGCAATAAACTAGCCATTAGCTGTTCGTCAGAGCAAGCCATAAGCTCATCGAGCGTCCATAGGCGTTCGCACTCAAAACCGGCTGTGTAGTTACGACGAAGTTGGGTAACGTGCGCACCGACGCCTAATATTTCACCAATTGATTCAATCAACACACGAACGTAAGTACCTTTACTGCAGCGTACGGTCAGATCAAAATAGGGCGGAGTAAACTGGTGCAACTCACTGCTATAAATCGTTACGGAGCGCGCGGCGCGCGGCAGAGTAATACCGGCACGCGCATAAGCATACAGCGGCTTACCTTGAAATTTTAGTGCCGACACCATGGGAGGAACTTGCTGAATTTCTCCCTGCAACACATGCACCGCTTGCGCTAACTGTTCCTGCGAACAGTGTGCTGCACTCACCTCGGACAGTACATTCCCCATCGCGTCACCAGTGTCAGTGGTGATACCTAAACGCCCAGATACCCGGTAACATTTATCGGCATCTAAAAGAAACTGGCTCAGCTTGGTTGCCTCACCAAAACAAACAGGTAACATACCGGTGGCAAGCGGATCAAGACTACCGGTGTGGCCGGCTTTTACGGCACGAAACAGACGCTTAACCCGCTGTAAGGTGCCATTAGAAGTCAAGCCTATCGGCTTATCAACTAACAAAATTCCCTGAACAGCCCGTGCGAATTGTTTCATTCGTCCGCATCAACATCCGGCGGATTGGCCGCATCAATTAACCGACTTAACCGTTTACCGTAATCAATTGACTCATCAAAAATAAAATGCAACTGTGGGACGGTGCGTGTTTTCGAGCTACGGGCTAAGGCGCTACGTAAATAGCTGGAGGCATGATTTAACACGGCTTCAACGGACGCCGGATCATCTTTAAACACGGTAAAAAATATTTTAGCATGTCCCAAATCACGGGAAATCGTCACACCAGAAATAGTTACCAACCCCGACAGACGTGGATCACTGATTTCTTGTTGAATCAACGTACTTAATTTACGTTGCATCATTTCTGCCAGCACATTGATACGCTTATTACCTGAAATCATAAGTCGCGCTTCATTTCAATGGTTTTAAATACTTCAATCAAATCGCCTACCTTCACATCATTGTAGTTTTTTACCCCAATGCCGCACTCAAAACCCTGGCGCACTTCCGCCGCGTCTTCTTTAAAGCGACGCAATGATTCTAGAGTGCCCTCGTAAATTACCACGTTATCACGTAAAACACGAATCGGATGATTTCGCTTGATAACACCTTCTGTCACCATGCAGCCAGCAATCGAGCCTAACTTAGGTGAACGGAAGACATCACGCACCTCAGCAATCCCTAAAATTTCTTCCTTAAAGGTTGGTGCCAGCATTCCGGATAATGCTGATTTGACTTGATCAACAATATCATAAATAACGCTGTAATAATGCATGGATACAGCTTCTGCTTCGACCAAACGTTTAGCAGTAGCGTCAGCACGCACGTTAAAGCCAATTAACAACGCATTCGAGGCAATAGCTAACTGAACATCGGATTCAGTAATGCCTCCCACGCCACTACCAATGACAGCTACCGCCACTTCTTCATTGGATAAATTAGTTAACGCATCGGAAATTGCTTCAATTGATCCTTGAACATCCGCTTTGAGTACGACATTTAATGTCTTCAAACCAATGGCCGTCATTTGGTCAAACAAACCGTCCAATGACGTTTTTTGTCGACGTGCCAGCTTCACGTCACGGAATTTTCCTTGGCGAAAGAGCGCAACTTCACGCGCTTTCTTTTCATCTGGCACCACGAGCACATCATCTCCTGCATGCGGTACGGCAGATAAACCTAACACTTCAACCGGAATAGAAGGGCCCGCTGCATGAATCGCCACCCCGTTTTCATTCACCAACGCACGCACGCGACCGTATTGCAGACCAGCAAGCACCATATCGCCCCTTTTTAGAGTACCGTTTTGGACTAGAATAGTTGCCACAGGGCCACGTCCTTTGTCTAAACGAGACTCAATCACGACCCCTTTTGCGGGTCCGTCACACTGGGCAGTCAATTCCAGTACTTCTGATTGCAATAAAATGGCGTCTAATAATTCTGGTATACCCTGGCCTGTTCGCGCGGAAAGAGGGACGAACATTGTATCACCACCCCACGCTTCGGGAATGACTTCATGCGTTGCAAGCTCGTTCATCACTCGTTCAGCATCAACCCCTGGTTTATCCATTTTATTAATCGCCACAAGAATCGGAACTTTAGCGGCCTTAGCGTGCTGAATAGCTTCTAGGGTTTGTGGTTTTACGCCATCATCCCCCGCGACAACTAACACAACAATATCAGTTGCCTGTGCGCCGCGGGCGCGCATGGCAGTAAATGCAGCGTGACCTGGAGTATCTAAAAAGGTAATACTGCCTTTGGGTGTGTCCACGTGATAAGCACCAATGTGTTGGGTAATTCCTCCCGCTTCACCAGCCGCTACTTTAGTCATCCGTATAGCGTCCAGTAACGAGGTTTTACCATGGTCGACATGCCCCATAATCGTTACCACAGGCGCGCGAATTTCTTCAGCACCGCTGGTCACATGCGCATCACTCAAACTTTGTTCCAGCGCATTATCTTGAATTGCACGGGCAATGTGCCCCATTTCTTCAACGACAATAATTGCTGTTTCTTGATCGATGACTTGATTGATGGTGGCCATTGCACCGAGGTTCATCATCACCTTAATGACTTCACTGGCCTTTACCGACATCCTTTTTGCTAATTCTGCAACGGTAATCGTTTCAGGGACAAACACATCGCGCACCACAGGTGCAGTTGGCATGGCAAACCCATGCGTTAGGGTCTCTTGTGCACTACGGTATTGATCCGATTTTTCATTGAGCTTGCGTCTTTTGGGTTTATGGCGCTTCTGGCCATCATGCTCTTCTTCGGTCAGTACCGGGGTGTACTTGGCTTTTTTCTTCCCTTTCTTCGCTTCAGCCCGATTATTACTTTCCTGTTCATCTGAGACAGGTTGTTTTTTCTTTTTATCATGCCGCTCAGAACTCAGTTTGACTGCAGTTGTAGGAGCGGGAGGGACTTCGGGATCCTCAGTAACAACCACTTCGAGGAGTGAATCAACCACCTCGTCAGCTTGGTTAAGTGTTTCAGTCACTTCAACGGCCGCCGCAACTAATTCGACTTCAGGTGCTATTGGATCCAGAGCTGAATCGTTTTCGAGCGTATCAGTACTAATCGCAGCAGGCTCTGGTTCATCCTCGAGTAAACTGGCTCGTTTGATATAAGTACGCTTTTTACGAACTTCAATATTAACGGTTTTACTGGTATGGCTATCATGGCCTAGGGTCACCTGTGAGACACTTTTGCGCCGCAAGATAATACGTTCAGGAGCTTGGCGATCACCAGCTGCGTTCCCGGTTCCCTTTAAATGATTTAATAAAATACGTTTTTGCTCTTCGTTGACAACATGCTGCTCATCATTTATGGGCAGGCCAGCCTCTTGCAGCTGGTTTAATAGACGCTCAACTTGGATCCCAACAATTTGAGCCAATTGTTTTACCGTCACTTCTGCCATTATTTGTTCCCCTTTCAATCATTCATGTGCGCATCAAAACCAAGACGCTCGCGCCTGCATGATAAGCTTACCGGCTTTTTCTTCAGTCATGCCTGGAATAGGTAATAGCTCATCAACGCTTAGCTCCGCCAAGCTGTCTACCGTTGTGACACCCATTGCATGCAATGCTTGTTCTAAATCCGTTGTCAATCCGTCAATGGAGGCGAGTGACTCCTTCGCATCGCCTTCATCACTCTGCTGTTTAGCCGTTAGGGCTTGCGTCAGTAGGATGTCATTGGCACGATGGCGTAATTCCTCGACAATTTCTTCATCAAATTCACTAATGGCTAATAATTCTTCTTTTGGCACGTAAGCGATTTCTTCCAATGAAGAAAATCCATTGGCCACCAATAGTTGCGCAATTTCTTCATCAATTTCTAATGCTGAAGAAAACAACTGGATAGTCTTGGTTGACTCCTCAAGGTTCTTGCCTTCAAACTCTTCGATGGTCATCACATTTAAGGTCCAGCCACTCAGCTGACTGGCTAACCGCACGTTTTGACCATTTCGCCCAATCGCCTGCGCCAATTGACTGCTGTGAACGGCTAAATCCATGGTGTGGGTGTCTTCGTCAACAACAATTGAAGAAATATCGGCAGGTGCCATGGCATTAATAACGAATTGCGCCGGATTATCATCCCAAAGAATAATATCAACGCGCTCGCCACCCAGTTCACTCGAAACCGCCTGTACGCGCGCACCGCGCATGCCGACGCAGGCACCAACTGGATCAATACGCCCGTCATTGGTCTTGACCGCTATTTTAGCGCGGCTACCTGGCTCACGTGCGGCTGCCTTGATTTCAATAATATTTTCGCCAATTTCAGGCACTTCAATCCGAAATAATTCCACCAACATCTCTTTACGAATACGGCTAACGAGTAACTGCGGACCACGCGCTAGCTCAGAAATTTCGTACAAATACGCACGAACGCGATCATTGGGTCGAAACATTTCTTGTGGCAGCATCTCCGTACGGTACAACAAGGCCTCTGCTTTGCCGCCGAGATCAATAATCACGCTATCACGCGTGACTTTTTTAACTGAACCATAAATCAGCTGACCTAACTTGCTCTTGAACTGATCGATGATTAAGTAACGTTCTGCTTCACGAATTTTTTGAATCATCACTTGGCGTGCGGTTTGTGCGGCAATGCGACCAAATTCTATCGATGGCATTAGCTCCTCAATCCGAGCGCCGATGGTAATCTCTGGCTGCTTTTCGCGCGCCTGGTCGAGCGTTAATTCACGCTCAGGCGCGGTGAGTTCCTCATCGGCCACCACATCCCAATAACGGTAAGTGTCATAATCTCCCGTTCTTGGATGTAGCACGACTCGAATGCCCAGCTCTATGCCAGACAATTTTCGCGTGGCCGATTCTAAGGCGGCTTGAATGGCTTCGAACACAACCTCTTTGCTTACGCCCTTCTCATTGGATAATGCCTCGGCAACCAGTAATAGCTCTTTGCTCATGCGCCACCTCGCTCGACAGTCAAGTTCGCCTTGATTATGTTAGAAAAAAGAAATTCGTGTGGTTCACTGTCAACAGCCAGCGTGACCGATGATTCATTTGCCGACAGAATATCACCACTGAATTTGCGGCGACTAAGAAACGGCTGACTTAACTTTAACTGCACGGTGTGCCCCACGTAGCGCTGAAACTGTTCGGGATAAAACAACGGCCGCGGTACACCCGGTGAGGATATCTCTAAGCGGTACTCACCCGGAATCAAATCATGCACATCGAGCAAAGCACTCACTTGCCGACTGACTTGCTCACAATCATCAATCCCTACGCCATTTGGTTTATCAATATAAATACGCAAAAAAGCATGCCGACCGTGCTGGCCGTATTCACATCCCCACCACTCACAACCCATGCTGGTGACGCTCGGGCGCAATAAATTTTCAATATCGTGCTGAATCATACTAAAACTCGGATAATAAAAAAACCCCATAAAGGGGCTTCTAGAAGTGGTAGCGGGGGCAGGATTTGAACCTACGACCTTCGGGTTATGAGCCCGACGAGCTACCAGGCTGCTCCACCCCGCAT
>DAIDLK010000063.1:0-262 GCA_027449525.1 Legionellaceae bacterium
GCTGACTCCTTTAAAAGCTGCTTGAGGCGTTACAATTCCAAGATTGGATTCTAAAGGAAGCCCTGACTGCCCCACAATGGCAACAGAGTGATCGAGATTAAAAACCATAGGACACGATTGATTTAGGTAATTTTCAAGCACGAGTGCAGGGATAGAGTTTGAAATTTGTCCTCTAATTGCCATTGCCTGAAGGTGCTGAAAAAAAGCAAAAAGTGCAATAATATTACCAAAAAATCTCATGTCAACGCGCCCTTATTTGAAT
>DAIDLK010000063.1:272-6224 GCA_027449525.1 Legionellaceae bacterium
GCAAATTGAATACATTTATAGGCTAGAATGGTAAGTAACGAAGCGGCGGGTAGGGTTAAAATCCAGGAGGTGAAGATATTGCGGATCACGCGTAAGTTGAGTGCGCCAATACCGCGCGCCAACCCAACACCTAACACCGCGCCCACTAAGGTTTGCGTGGCAGAAACCGGAATACCTAAGCTGGTAGCAAACACCACGGTCGTGGCGGCGGCTAACGTGGCCGCAAAGGCACGACTGGGCGTTAGCGCGGTAATCGAACTCCCCACGGTTTCAATCACCCGCCGACCGTACATTAAAAAGCCAGTGACTGCACCCATGCAACCGAGCAGCACAATCCAAGCCGGATAACTGGTTGAATAAACGGGCTGATTGGCGTGCATCACCAAACTATAAATGATGGTTAACGGCGCCACTGCTAATGCAATGTCATTGGAGCCGTGCGCAAACACCATCGCGCAGGCTGTCATGGCCATTAACACCGCAAAATACAATTCCACGTGCGCAAATAACTCACTACGGCGCATGGTGTCGGTTTCGGGAATGCGGCGAATCACCCAGACCCCAAGCACGGTCATGACCAAACTCGTGGCGAGTATCACATCAATGGACTGAAACAGCGTTAACATCACGTGAAAGTGGTGCAAGCCTTTAAACACGGTGATAAATGATAAAATGGAACCAACCAGGAACAAATACCCAGGAACAAAACGCTTAGCGCAGGCCAAGGGATCTTTTCTGGCGAAAATTAAACCCTGAATACTCGTGAATAATCCGTACGCGGTTAAACCCGATATTAGCGGAGAAGTAATCCAGCCAATCGCGATGTGCACCACCTGCCGCCACTCAACGGCGTCGGCGCCTAACTCAATCCAACCAAACCCAACCATCGAGCCTACTAGCGCATTGGTAATGGAGACGGGTACCCCCAGGTAGCTGGCCAAGTTCATCCAAACCGTGCAGGCCACTAACACACCCAGCATCCCCTCCACCAAAAGCTTGGGATGATCAACCAGCAAAGTAGTATTAATAATGCCGTCGCGCAGGGTGTCGGTTACATCGCTTCCACCAAAAAAAGCACCGGCAAATTCAAAAAAAACAGCAATGCACATGGCTTGCTTGACCGTAATGGCCTTGGAACCCATGGTGGTGCTCATGACGTTGGCTAAATCATTGGCACCAACGCCCCAGGTCATTAAAAAACAAAACACGGTAGCAGCGACAAGACAAATCAGTAAGGGATCCATAGTGTGTTACCTAGCAATCAGAATTTGCAGTCGACCGCCGACTGTTTGTGCGTGATCCGCTAAGTCACCAATCCATTGTACAATTTTATACATGAACATGGCGTCTAAAGGAGGAAGTTGCGTTTCTATTTCAAACAACCGATGACGAATTTGGGCCTGCTGACCATCGCTGTCTTGTTCGATGGTATCAAGGGTAACAATCATCTCCTCAACAAAGGTAACTTCACTGCCCGAAAAACCACTTTCAAGCAATTGGTCCAACTCATTAATCGCCTTGCAAGCTTGTTTGGCGGCATCGAGGCAACGACTCAAAAACGGCATTAAAAGCTCCCGCATGGCCTCAGGAATACGCATTTTGCGGCTCATCATCAAACCCGCAATATCCTCAGCTTTGTTAGCAATGCAGTCTTGCGCGCTGAGTAACTCGAGTAAATCAGTCCGTGCCACCGGTAAAAACAAGCCTGTGGGTAAATGCAAACGGAGATCACGTTTGATGACATCAGCCTCTTTTTCCATTGTGGCGATTTTTTCTTGAATTAATGCCGCATTCGGCCAATCTTCTTGCAGCACGGCTGCAAAAAACGGGTTCAACTGCTTAGCGCAGTGATACACTTTGTGCATGTGTTGTTCAATAGGCCGAATCGGTGATGGGCCAAACATCTTAAAAATACCGTTCATAACCGGGTATCCTAAACTGCTCGTTACCCAGTATAACAACAATTCATGGGTTTACAAAAATCAAGACAGCAGATTAACGCTCCATGGGGTCGCACCATGCTTGTTGCTATTAACGAATTAGGCAAAAGGCAAGACACGACCCCTGTTTTCTTTAAAGACTTAATTTTTGAATCTAACAAAATAACAGTTACCTCAACCAGCGCTAACTTTGGAGGGCAAAAAATCTTAACCAAAGTACCTGCGGTTACATACGAAAAATAACGAATAGTTGAAAAAGATTTGAGAAGAGGAAGTTAGTACTATTTCAATAGTAATCAATCAGTTACGAAAATTTACAAATCATTGCGAACTATTAAAAGCTCGCACAATGGTACCGAGAAGAGGACTCGAACCTCCACGGGGTTACCCCCACTAGCACCTGAAGCTAGCGTGTCTACCAATTCCACCACCTCGGCATGCGGCAAGGGTAACGAATACCTGCTAAGTTTGTCAACTGTCTTATCCCTTAGGCGCCAACATATCGCGCGGGTTCACGTAGGCATCAAATTGTTCCGCGGTCAAAAAGCCAAGCTGTAAGGCTGCTTCTTTCAATGACAAATGTTCTTTGTGGGCTAGTTTTGCAATGGCAGCCGCCTTGTCGTAACCAATGTGTTGGTTCAATGCCGTCACTAACATGAGTGAGTTTTTGACGTAATGCTCTAGCACTGGTAAGTTAGGCTCTAGACCTGCCACACAAAAGGTTAAAAAACTGGTACAGCTGTCCGCTAACAGATTCAACGAATGCAAGAAATTAAAAATAATCACTGGCTTGAACACATTCAGTTCAAAATTACCTTGGCTGGCGGCAATCCCTACGGTGACATCATTTCCCAAAACCTGGGTGCACACCATGGTCATTGCCTCCGCCTGGGTGGGGTTAACTTTTCCAGGCATAATGGACGAACCAGGTTCATTTTCGGGTAATGCCAGCTCACCGAGACCACAACGAGGCCCTGATCCTAACCAACGCACATCGTTTGCAATTTTCATCAGCGCGCAAGCGAGGGTTTTTAATGCCCCATGTGCCATCACCAAAGGTTCATGCGACGCAAGTGATGCGAATTTATTCGCAGCTGACACAAACGGTAGTTGGGTGAGTTGCGCTAATTGCGCTGCCGTACGCACCGCAAACTCTGGATGGGTATTGAGTCCGGTGCCCACGGCTGTCCCACCAATCGCTAATTCATATAACTCGGGTAGTACACCGGCTACACGCTGCAAACAGGCATCTAATTGCGCGACGTAGCCAGAAAACTCTTGACCTAACGTGATGGGAACGGCATCTTGTAAATGGGTGCGCCCAATTTTGATGATGTCCTGAAACGCTAGCATTTTAGCCGCCAAACCATCGCGTAACGCCCGCACGGCCGGCAAGAGTTTGTGTTGCAACGCAATAACCGCGGCGACGTGCATTGCGGTAGGAAACGTGTCGTTGGAGGATTGCGAATGGTTCACGTCGTCGTTTGGATGAATTGGCTGTTTACTTCCCATCACGCCACCCGCTAACTCAATGGCACGATTAGAAATCACTTCATTCACGTTCATGTTGGACTGTGTGCCACTGCCGGTCTGCCAAACAAACAACGGAAAGTGGGTGTCTAACGCACCTGAACTGACTTCATCGGCGGCCTGCACGATAAGGGCCACTTTTTCGGCTGATAATTGGCCGAGTTCTCCGTTCACCATTGCTGCCGCTTTTTTTAACAAACCCAATGCATGAATCACCTCCAGTGGCATGTGATCAGCACCAATGTGAAAATGGTGCAGCGAACGCTCGGTTTGTGCCCCCCAATACTTGTTAGCTGGAACCTTGATCTCGCCCATACTGTCTTTTTCAATGCGTGTCGTCGCCATGTTATTCACCTTTTCGTTCTGTCAGTTTTTCGATTGCGCTAGAATACCGTAAATTGTGCCTTAATTGGAGTATTATTCTGATGCGGACCATTCGGATTTATCAACCAGGTTTTTATAACGTCGGCGATGAAGTGACGTTACTACCCCAAGCGAGCCTGCATGTTGGCGTGGTGTTAAGAATGCAAACGTCTGAGCGACTCACGGTGTTTAATGGTGTCGACCAAGAATATAACGCGACCCTGCTTGCCGTTACGAAAAAAGCGGTGATCGTGCGCATTGACTCCGTGCAAACTGTGTCGCGCGAATCACCCTGTTCGGTGCACCTAGCGCCAGGCGTGATGAAAGGCGACCACATGGAATGGCTGGTGCAAAAAGCGGTCGAACTTGGGGTCCGTAGCATTTCACCCCTGCTCACGCAACACACCAGCGTAAGGCAAGACGCCGGCCGACTCGCAAAAAAACACGCGCAATGGCTAGCCATTGCCATTAGCGCGTGCGAGCAATCGGGGCGCACTACCCTGCCCATCATCCACGCCCCACTGCCGCTGCCAGTCTATTTACAACAAACACTAACCGGCAAGCGCTGGCTACTCGACCCGCGTGCTGAACAATCTTGGCGCGAACCATTGCTGTTGGAATTACATGCCCCACGCTCGACATGGCATCTGTTAGTTGGGCCTGAAGGTGGCTTTCATACCGACGAGTTACAGCAAGCAGCAGCCGCGCAATTCGAGTCCTTTCACCTAGGGTCGCGTATTTTACGTGCAGAAACCGCGTCGATTGCGGCATTAAGTGTTTTGCAAGCGCTGTTTGGTGATCTATAATGATTGGCATCACCTAACATTTGAGGTTATTTGTATGAGTCAACACGTTATCGCGGTTACTGATGCTCAGTTTGAGCAAGAGGTTTTAAATTCAAGCAAACCAGTTTTGGTCGATTTTTGGGCCGAATGGTGCGGTCCATGCCGAGCATTAGGACCAATTTTTGAAGAAACGGCCGCTCAACATCATGAAAAATTAATGTTTGCTAAAATTGATATCGACAAAAATCCAGAGACTCCGTCAAAATACGGCGTCATGAGTATTCCGACGTTAATTTTATTTAAAAATGGCCAAGTCGTCGCAACGAAAATGGGATTACTATCCAAATCGCAATTAATTGCTTTTATTGACAGCCAAGTTTAAATGTTCAGAGTGGCTTTAACAAAAGGAATGGTTAATTTGCGCTGCGCAACCCATGCGGCTTGATCCAGCTGATTAAGCAACGCGTGTAGATCATGCATGTTACGCGCGCAACGATTCACTAAAAATTGCCCTACGCTGGGAGGCAGCTCTAAGCCACGTTTCAGGGCTTGGTGTCGCATGACCTCCACTTTCAGTTCATCGGCTAACTCGTGCACTTGCAGCACGAGGCTCGCCGCTAATCTTGATTTCAAATCAAGTAACCGCAAGGCGTTGTGGCTAGGTGGCGTCTGACCGGAAAAAATGATCACACTCGTGCCTTGATCACGTACTCGGTTGTATAAATGAAACAATGCTTCTTCCCAGCGCTCATCACCGGCAATCGCATCCACGTCATCAAAACACAACACAGCTTGATCACCTAAACCCTCAATCACTTCGGGCCCATAGTCTTTCAAAACCTTTAACGGCAAATAAATGGCAGAACAGTGATTTTGCGTGCGTTGGCAGCAGGCTTGCAACAAATGCGATTTTCCAGCACCAGGCTGCCCCCAAAGGTAAATTTGTGACTCACCTTGATGCGCCAAGCTCGATTCTAGGTGGATTTGCAGGGCGCTATTGTCTCCCCAAAAAAAATCAGAAAACGTGGCTGACTCATGCACAGGAATCGCTAACGCCAACTGATGATGGTTCATTGCTTAACGGAATGATTGGACGCTTTTTGGGCCCAGATCCACATGTAGTTCACGTAACTGAGCGTGGTAGTTACGGTAATTAACCCAATCAGGATCCAGCGCAACAGAGGGTATATCGGCAGAAAAGCCAATTCGAAGAGACAGTAACTAACTAGCAGTAACTCGAGAGCCGTATTGACTTTACTTAAACGAGACGGCTGAAAATCCAAGGTGCGTTGCATTAGGTGGTACCAAGCAAAGACGCCCAAAAAAATACTAAC
>DAIDLK010000064.1 GCA_027449525.1 Legionellaceae bacterium
GTTGCAATTACTCGGCTTTAAAGGGCTTGAGCGGGTGGAAATTGACGAAGCGCGTGCAGGCAATATTATTGCCATCAGCGGGATTGCTGATTTACACATTTCAGATACCTTGTGCGATGTTAACTTTGTTGAGGCATTACCAGCGTTAATCGTCGATGAACCGACCATTAGCATGACCTTCCAAGTAAATGACTCACCCTTTGCTGGTCAAGAGGGAAAATTTGTGACCAGTCGCAAAATTCGCGAACGTCTCGAAACCGAACTGCTGCATAACGTTGCGCTGCGCGTAGAAGACACGGAAGATCCTGACAAATTCAGAGTGTCTGGACGCGGCGAGCTGCATTTATCGATTTTAATTGAAACCATGCGCCGCGAGGGCTACGAATTAGCTATCTCCAAGCCTGAAGTCATTTTGCGTGAAGAGGCAGGCGAGCTGCAAGAACCTTTTGAACGCTTAACCGTCGATGTGGAAGAACACCATCAGGGTGCCATCATGGAAAAACTCGGTGAGCGCCGTGGTGAATTACAAAACATGGTCCCCGATGGCAAAGGTCGCGTTCGTTTAGATTACTTGATCCCAACGCGCGGTTTAATTGGCTTTCACACTGAATTTTTATCAGCTACCTCGGGTACTGGGCTGATGTATCACGTGTTTGATCATTATGGCGTGGCCGTGCGCGGCCGCCTAGGTCAACGAAACAACGGGGTATTAATTGCCAATTGCACTGGCACAGCGCGTGGGTTTGCGCTGTTCAATTTACAAGAGCGTGGACGTTTATTTATTGATCCGCAAACACCTTGTTATGAAGGCATGCTGGTTGGTATTCATGCGCGAGATAATGATTTAGTCGTGAACGTGACCAAAGAAAAGCAATTAACCAACATGCGTGCCTCTGGTACGGATGAGCACATCACTCTTACCCCGGCAATCAAGCTAACACTTGAACAAGCACTCGAATTCATCGATGATGACGAGCTGGTTGAGGTTACCCCGCAAACCATTCGTTTACGCAAAAAAGAACTGAAAGAAAATGATCGCAAGCGCACGTCACGCAGCAACAGTGATTTGAGTGATACGAGTAAATGAAACAACCGGCACTGACTCGGGTTATTCTCTACGCGCGGGCTTACCGCGCCAATCAAGGGGTGAATGAAACGTTAAGCCGTTTAGTGGAAGTGTTCAAAGCGCGCCACGTCAATGCGTTTCTTGACGAGGAATCGGCGGAACACTTTTCGCTTGACCTACCCGTGTTAGCGCGCGCCGACATAGGGCAACCCGGCGATTTAATCTTAGTGGTTGGCGGAGACGGCAGTTTGCTCTCCGCTGCCCGTCTCGCAGCGCACCTTGAGGTACCGGTGATTGGCATCAACCGTGGACGCTTAGGCTTTTTAACCGATATCTCGCCAAACGCCCTCAATGAGGCATTAAATCAGGTGCTTAGTGGACATTACCAGGCAGAAACCCGCTTTTTACTGACATTAAAAACCCCACATACCAGCGCTGACCCTATTCACAATACGGCCTTAAATGATATTGTGCTCAGCCGCGCGAGTGGCACCCATTTAATCGCTTTTGATGTGTACATTGACCAACAATTTGTTAGTCATTACCGTGCCGATGGGCTCATTATCGCAACCCCAACTGGCTCTACCGCGTACGCGCTATCAGCTGGCGGGCCCATTATGCACCCTGATTTGCACGCCTTAGTGATCGTTCCGCTGTTTTCTCACAGCTTGAGCTCACGCCCCTTGGTGGTGGATGCCAATGTCTCGGTGGAAATTAAGCTTGGCAAAGAGGCCGATACGCAGCTGCAGCTGAGCTGCGATGGACATGCCTCGCACACGATTTATCCAGGTGAGACAATCCAGATTAAAAAAAGTTCGAAAACACTTCGCCTTTTGCATCCAGACGACTACCATTACTATGATACCTTGCGTGTCAAATTGGGTTGGGGGTCTAAACCACTAGGATAATGCATGCTCCTGTCACTGAGTATTAAAAACTTCACAATTGTCTCGGCCCTTGAGCTGGATTTTTCTGCCGGCATGAGTGCGTTTACCGGTGAAACAGGTGCTGGAAAATCCATCATGATTGATGCCTTGATGTTGGTATTAGGCGAGCGGGCAGATACCCACGTGATCCGCCCGGGTGCTGAAAGCTGTGAAATCCACGCCCTCTTTAGCCTCGACCAGGATTCAGAGCCTAGCCGCTGGTTGTTAGCGCATGACCTGTTACCTCCTGAGCACAGTTTGGAAGTCTGGTTACGTCGTGTAATAACAAAAGAGGGCCGCTCAAAAGCGTACATTAACGGTCAACCGTTACCGCTCAATAAGATTAAGGAGCTCAGTGAATTGTTGGTCGATATTCACGGCCAACACCAACACCAAAGGCTGCTTCACCCCGCCACCCACCGTAAGCAACTGGATGAATACGCCCAACACCCAGACTTGTTGGAGCCAGTTGACAGGTTGTATCACGAATGCCTGCAGTTAGAGGAGCAACTGAACCAGCTAACGAACCAACTCGCCACCACTGAGCGCGGTGAGTTGCTTGCTTATCAAATTGATGAGTTAACCGCGCTCAATTTAGTTGCCGGTGAGCTGCAGAGTCTGCATCAAGAGCACCAACTACTACATCATGCCAAAGACCACCTCGAACACATAACGCAACTTCAAGACCAGCTATCCGGTGAAGCTGAGCAACGTGGTTTGTGCGCTCAACTGCTCAGTGTCCACCACTTGCTCTCTACGCTGCCTAATCACCACCCTCGTGTTATCAATAGCCTGGAACTCATTAACAATGCCCTCATTCAGTGCGAAGAGGTTGAGCGTGAAATCGCGCATTTTGCCACCGAAGTACAGCTTGACCCCGCACGCTTGCAAACCGTTGAACAACGCATGCAAGCATTACACGACGCCGCGCGTAAATACCATTGTGACCCCAACCAATTGCTCGCTCATCTCGACACGCTGCTGGTAGAACAAGAACAATTGGCTCATGCGCAGCAGGATAGAGAACAACTACGAGCACGCCTCAGCGTACAACAACAAGCCTATCAACAAGCCGCACTGAACTTGCGCGCTTCACGGCAGCACCACGCCCTTTTGTTGGCCGAAGAAATTACAGCTTGTATTCAACAATTGGGCATGCCGCAAGGTTTTGTCACCTTGCAACTTACACCGTTGGATACGCCACACGCACATGGCCTAGACAAAGTAGAATACCTGGTCTGCACGAACCCAGGTCTCGCCCCCGACACGCTGGCCAAGATCGCTTCCGGTGGTGAATTATCACGAATTAGCTTGAGTATCCAGCTTATCACCGCGCGGCGCCGAAGTGCCACACCAACACTCATTTTTGATGAGGTCGATGTAGGTATTGGTGGTGCGACAGCCGCTTTAGTCGGTAACTTGCTACGCCAATTGGGCCAACATTTGCAGGTATTTTGTGTCACGCACCAAGCGCAAGTGGCATCTGCTGCCCACCATCACTTCTTAGTAGAAAAAACCATTCACGACCAAACCACGTTTTCCCATATCAAAGCACTCACTGCTGCCGAGAAAATTAGCGAAATTGCGCGCATGCTGGGTGGTTTATCGATTAACCACCAGACCCTTTTGCACGCACAAGCCATGTTGGCCGAGTGGAGTTAGCAAGGTCACGGAGTCATCTCCAGTAAAGTCACTTGGTCAGGTCCTGAACTAGTTTTTTGGCTAAATTTTACAAGTCGCTCGACGGAACAGTCCGCTGCAGCCGCTAAATTTGTATTGTAATCAATCACTGCATCGAGATCAGTACTTGCTAAACGAAGTTTAATCTCTTCGGGAGTGTAGCCATCCGCCAGAGCAATAGCTATTACGACCGCCCAGGCACCACAATGTGTATAATCTTTCTGAACACCTAAATACAAACCCTCTAGCTTTATTTCACGGCGAAAACTCTCATTAAACAGCTGTAACATCATCCGAATACTATCAAAACCGTAAAGAGCAGATGGTAGACAATGCGCAGAATCAATGACCGTTGCTGTGCCTTTTTCTGGATCAATGAACAAGGTAACCCAATGCTGCCTGGAAAAATAATCAAACATCCGGAATTGGTTCAAGCCATTTTGTGAAAATGGCAACCATATCGATTCCTCAGTAATCGGAATAATAATTTTTTTGTCCGGATTGTTTTGAATGAATTGACTATTTTCCTGCAAAACATCAGCAATCGTTTCGGATGTTAACGCATTCACACGGTCTGAAGCGGGGTAGAGCACGATCGCCTCATTGGTGATCAAGGTATAGGCGGGTCGAAGAGCTTTTGTGTAAAACGCAAGTTGAGGCGGACCGTAAACACTTAACGCATTTTTTAATAACAGATGCACATTTGATGGCGAATATTTTTCGCCTTTTTTGGGGAACATCACGACTTTACCTCTTCAAGCATTGAAAAAAAAAATCATTTATCCATTGATTTAGCTAGTGGCATGATCGCTTAGTGACTCCAACTGAACGCAAGCGGCACATAAACCATAAATGGTTAAGGCATGATCGGTCATTTTAAAGCCTTCGCGCAAAGCAATTTTAGCCTGACGAGCTTCTATGACGTCATCCACAAATTCCACCACGGCCCGACAATTCACACACACCAAATGGTCATGGTGCTCACCTTGGCGTAGCTCAAACACCGAATGCCCGCCCTCAAAATAATGCCGGGTGATTAAGCCGGCTGCTTCAAATTGCGTAAGTACGCGGTACACGGTTGCTAAACCAACTTCCTCTCCCATTTCCACAAGCGCTTTATAAACGTCTTCGGCACTCATATGATGTGCGGTACTTTGTTCAAAAATTTGTAATACTTTGAGCCGCGGCAAGGTAATCTTTAACCCAACCTCTTTCAATTGCTGGCTCTCTTCCACTACAACTCCCTAGTTAGTAAGACCTATGCTATAGTATGACGATATTTTTTCTGCTAGGCAAAAGCATGCAATTCATTCGTCTAGGGTGTTCTCTGTTTCTGATTATTCTGTGTACTAGTTGCACCACCTATAATTTATCCAAACGGGTGGTGCAACAAGGCACATTGCTAACCCCAAACCTGGTCAAGCGCCTAAAAATTGGCATGCACAAACAAGAGGTCGCTATCGTAATGGGCACCAGTCTCATCAGCCCACTCTTTAATGAAAACCGCTGGGATTATGCGTACACAAAACGTGTGGGCGCCACATCAAACACCACGCGCCACGTCAGCTTGTATTTCGCGCACGACCAATTAATTAAAATTGAGCAGTGACACACCCTACCTTGCTGATTGATAAAAATTTGTTAGCGCAACATAAAATTTTGCTGCACGCACCGGCAGGCCGTGTTGTCGATAATCGGCTACTTGCTGAATGACCGCGGCTTTAAATGCCCGAGTATCGATGGCTTCGCCGTGCAAATTATCGTGACTGAACTGAAATGGATACCGTGCAGCGGTAGATAATATCCACTCTAGGGCCTGCGGTTTCACTTCAACGCGTTGAAACTCAAGTTGCTGATCGGCATTGCGGCCATCCGGTACGTACCAATAACCATAATCAACGCATTGACGACGTGCTTTACCGGCCAATAACCAATGCGCGCACTCATGCAGCGCACTACTAAAATAGCCATGAGCAAATACTACCGCATGATGTTCACAACCGGCATGCGCCGGTAAATAAATTGGTTCATCAAGGCCTTTCACTAGGCGAGTATTGTGCGATAAGAAAAAACACTCAGCAAACAGCTGCATTAAATCCTGACAATCGTGCCTTAGGCATTGGCTAGCACCCACTCGCACGCTTACGCCTTTTTTCTTTGGGACAAATCAGTAGTGATGGGTACACTTCTACCCGATCACCCGGCTGAACTAGGTGCGTTAAAGCGACCCGTTGTGAAAAAATACCCACCGGCAAATCGCGCACCTCTGGATGTGTGTAAGTTAAGGCGGTTTGCTGCAAGACATCCGCAACCGTCATCCCGACAACATAAGGCAAACAAAGATGCACTGCCGGTAGACCTACCGGCAGGTAAACTAGCTCAACCGATCGGACCATGCAATGCTTTCGCTCGCTCACAAAATGCATCAACCATTTTTTCCGTCACTTGCTCGAACACTGGACCCAAAACGATCACGATAATACAATTTGCCTTTAAGCACATTATAGAAGTTTATTCCCATTTTATA
>DAIDLK010000065.1 GCA_027449525.1 Legionellaceae bacterium
AGGGTGGGCATTTTCGCGTAAAAGGGCATGCAAGCCTTGGGCAAGCTGTTTTGACGGAGCTAACCCTTCTGGCCGATTTATCGTCTGTAGCCGACCGAGTGACTAGTTTGGCCGGTCAAGTGTATCTGTCGATGGACCGGCTCGATTTTGCACCACTTCAGGCTTTATTCGCTCAATGGCCCTATCGTCTCGAGCGAGGTCAGGGCAATTTGCAAGTGTGGCTGACGTTGCAAGCGGGACAAATTCATGCGGCGCAAGCCACTATTGCTCTTGATTCAGCCTGGTGGCGAAAATCCCAGGCAATCACGCATCAAGTGATTAAACATTTGTCGGCCAATCTAGCATGGAAGCCAACCCGTTCTGGCTGGGAGTGGACGGCCGATCACGTTGATTTAGCTACGTCACTGCATCAATGGCCCTCGAATAATTTATCGTTAAGGTATCATCGTGCTCACGATACATACCATTTATTTATCAAAAACTTGGCACTTGACCACCGCGTAACGCGTTGGTTTAATTGGCCAAAAGACCTAGAGAGTGTCATTAAATTAAAACCAACCGTGCAATTAGAAAATAGTCAGTTGAGTTTTCATGCAGGACAAATTAGTTCGTTTTTAACCCGTTTTTCCCATTTAAGCTGGCAGGCCAAAGCATCGATTCCGGCGGTTACCGATTTGTCGGGTGTTTGTTACTGGGAGCCACACTCCGGTCGCTTGGAGTTGGACAGTGAAGCGACGACCCTGGCTATTGCCGAACACCCAGCCGTCCAATTGAATGCAATTAATTTAGCGCTCGATTGGCGTGCCTATCGAAATGGTTGGCGGGTGAATGTTGATCGATTTCTGGTGGATCATCCGCATGCGGTAATCAGTGGAAGAGGGTTGTTCCATGAGGCCTCGTTGGCCTCACTAGGTAAAGTGCAAATTGCGGCTGAAATTTCAGCACATCATGCTGAGTTTTGGTTACCTTACCTTCCAAAAACGATGTTAAAGCCAAAATTAGCAGATTGGCTAACGCATGATATTCGCCGAATTGCGGAATTAAATGGCCACTTGTTGTTAAATGGTCATGTAGCTGATTTCCCATTTGATCAAAAACCTGGAACATTTAAGCTAATGACGTCACTTAAAGGCGTTGATTTAGCGTTTCATCCTGACTGGCCTCTGGTAACTGACATGGAAGGCGCGCTCACAGTTGATAAACGCGCATTAAGTGCTGATATTCGTCATGCTGATTTACATCAAGGACTGATTGCTTCCCGTGTCAATCTAAATTTAGCTGAGATTGGATCGGGTCGTGAGACCTTATTCGTCAACGGTCGAGTTGATGCACCAGCCCCATCCATGTTTGCTTATATTGATGCTTCGCCGTTAAAAAAGCGCCTAGCGAAATTAAATGCTTTATCGTTTAGTAAATCATTAGCGCTTGATTTGGCATTGACGATTCCGTTGGGTTCTGAGGACGATGACGTATTATTCCATGGGGGGGTGCGTTTTGATGATAATGGACTCAGCATACTACATGCAATAGCACCACTGGATATTGAGCATGTCACCGGTGATCTGGTATTTGATGAACAAGGAATTCAATCGAGTACCTTACACGCCACGTTTTTAGAAGATCCCTTACAAATCACCGTTCGTTCGGTGCAAAAGCCTTATTCGGCCACTGAAATTCAATTGGCAGGTGAGTTTTCATTAGCGCTCATGCAACAACGTTGGTCCCTAGCTGCCTTCACGGTATTAAAAGGGCGTCTCCCCTTGCAAGGGTTATTGTTATTTGCGGATGAACCGCAACACGCGGATACGTTTCATTTTGAAAGTTCTTTGGCGGGCTTGGAAGTGGCGTTGCCGGTCCCACTGGGCAAGTCTCGCGAAGAAAAAGTGCCGGCGCAGGTGGACCTAAGTTTGCAGGCCGAACAAGGCATGCATTTGGCTGCGCGTTACGGCGCAACCATTCAATCGCAATTGCATTTTGCCGGGGCAGCACAAGGATTTTTGCTCCAACAAGGATTGATTTGCATCGATTGTATTGATAAAACAATTGGCAGTAAGCAGGGTGTTGATGTCATTGCTCATTTAGCGCAGGCCGACTGGTCCGAGTGGCAAAAGGCTTGGGTAAGCCTTGCTGATGCTTCGAGTAGCACCCGTCACCTGGGTGCCATTCATGCGGTGGATTTAAAATTAACTCGTTTAGCACTCTTTGGTGAAAATTTACATGATTTGCATTTGCATGCTGTGCAATCACCTGAAAATACTTGGGCTATACAATTTGATCACCGTGATATGATCGCTCATTTAAACTATCAAACAACGACCAACACGTTAACCGGACATGTTGCTCGTTTTGCATTGCTAAAGCCTACTTCTCTTGGTCAAAACACGCCAGTCAAGAGCGCTATTCGGCCGAGTCAAATTCCTCATTTGGATTTAACTTGTGATGAATTGCAGTGGGGGGATAAGACCATTGGTCCGTTGGTGTTGAAAAGTAGCAGTAAGGCAGATCAGTGGCATCTGGATGAGCTAAGCATCAAATCCCCCCCTTATTTTATTCAATTCAGTGGTGATTGGGTACAAAAAGCTGGCAAGAACTTCACCTCATTGCAAACTAACCTGTATGTGTCAAACCTGGTAAAGTTCTTGGAGTTATGGTCAATCCCGCCCGTAGTTGAAGCCTCAACAGGTGAGATGAGGTTTCGAGGCAGTTGGCCTGGCGATCCGCGTGATTTTTCGTTGAGCACGGTGGCGGGTGAGATGAGTTTGGTGGTTAAGAACGGACGTATTACTCATTTAGATGCTGAAACAGAGAAAAAGTTAGGTGTTGGTAAATTGCTGAGCGTGCTCAGTTTACAGACTATTCCGCGACGGCTGAAATTAGACTTTAGTGATTTATCGAAAACTGGCTATAGTTTTGATCGTTTTAAAGGGCAGTTTGTACTAAAAAATGGTTTGATGAGCACGGATGATAGCAGTATTGACGGCCCTGTAGCGTACGCTAGTATCAAGGGCTCACTCAATTTAACCAAGCAATTATATGATTTGACTTTGCACGTCTCGCCGCATGTTACGGCCAGTTTACCAGTGATTGTAACTTTAGCGGGTGGTCCCATTGCAGGCCCTATCGCCGGGCTTGCCACTTGGATGGCGAGTAGAGTTATTAACCAAGGCGTTGACAAGGTAACCGGATATACTTACAAAATTACTGGGCCCTGGTTGGAGCCGGTTGTTCAATCAGTAGCCATCGATCGAGATAAGCCATCATCATCTTAATATTAAGCTAAGCAAGACGATGTACCATCAAGTTTCCTCATTGAATGGAGTATTTTATGCACAGAATACACGTTTTGTCATTTGATATTGATGGATGTTTGTTTGGATCTAGTTTCGTTTTTGATTCCGATCCTAACAAAAGTGTGATTTCACATAACATTAAACTGTTAGAGCATTTGAAACAGAGTAAGCAACCGGACGATGTAACCGTTGTTTTTATCGGCTCAAACAGACAGTCCTTACACATAGACAATGGTAATCGAGAGATTCCCTACAAAGGAAGTTTGCTCTATAAAGGTTCTTGTTTTCCAAGAATACAAACAGTATGTGAGTTTCTTGAAGTCGAGTTTGATCCTCTTTTGCTGGCTGATGTCTACAACGATCTTCCGGATGGGCATTCTTTTGCTGAGGCAATTCGGCACATCGAGTTGCATGGTGATCGATGTGTTGATCCCCTATCATGTCAAGATCATGCACATTGGATCTTTGATAAGACAAAACTCAGTATCCTCTATGTTCAATTACATAAGATAGCAAGTCAGTACCCAGACGCAGTGATTGATTACGATTTTTATGATGATAGAAAAGATATTTTAGCCCCTCTGAATGATTTTTTTGTGCAATACTCTTGGATGATGCCAGAAAATGTATCGATGAGATTGTATGAATACGCGGGTAAAGATGCCAAATTATTTGCTGAAGTCAAGGGGAACGGAATTATCGATAGAAACTATCGACAAACGATCAAAGAAATGTACCAGCAGATACGTAGTGAAGACCAACCGGAGCATCTTTCACGGGAAAATCTTGCCTTGCTCAGTGTTAGACCTTCTGACCTTGACTTCTGCGCGACCATTAAACCGCCTCTATTGCGTGTTCACTCTCACTATCAATCCTCACTGGCTTCGCGCTCTGCGTCGGGTTTTTTCTCTCAGTTCGAAGAAATGAAAATAACCAGCAGTCAATTGGTCGATCAATCTTTTGATGCTTCAACCACCGATGTGTCAACGGCCAATGATCCAGCGCCATCCTCCAGCGCACTCAAGTAATTATACCTCGTCAAATAGGAACCACTCTCTAAGTTTTTAACAACTTAAGAGTGGTTTGACACTAGAGCAGCAAAAACTAGCGCAAGTTCCTTGAGCGCGCTAAACTAAATCAAGGCTCATTGCAGTGAGTGCATCATGCATCTGCATTTTTTGGGAATTAGCGGTACCTTTATGAGTGGTTTAGCGCTGTTGGCTCGAGCGGACGGGCATCTGGTGACTGGTAGTGATTTGAATTGCTACCCACCCATGAGTGACTTACTCGCACGCTCCGGTATTACTTGGACCATGGGTTATACGGATACTAGTGCGGCTTTAGCGGCTGATTGTGTGATTGTAGGTAATGTGATGCGGCGCGGCATGCCGGTATTAGATGCGGTACTAGAGCATCATCAGAGCTATATTTCAGGTCCACAATGGTTAGCCGAACATATTTTACCGCGGTACCGTGTTCTGGCCGTGGCGGGTACTCATGGTAAAACTACCACGTCTTCAATGTGTGCTTACATATTAGAGTATGCCGGCTTGAAGCCAGGTTTTTTAATTGGTGGCATCGTTACCGATTTCAGTACTAATTCCAGCCTGGGCGCGGGAGAGTGGTTTGTTATCGAGGCCGATGAGTACGACAGTGCTTTTTTTGATAAAAGGCCTAAATTCATGCACTATCGCCCGGATATTGCCATTTTAAATAACTTAGAATTTGACCACGCGGATATTTATCCTGATTTGGCCGCCATTCAAACCCAGATGCACTATTTGTTGAAAACGATTCCACCCACTGGATTAGTGCTCTATCCCCGTGAAGATAAAGCATTGAATGAAGTGATTACGTTGGGTACGTATAGTCAATCTGAAACACTGGGTTTTTCGTCTAACGCCACTTGGCAAGCGCAACTGTTAGCCGACTCGGGTGAAGCGTTTCGCGTCTTTACGCAAGGTCAGTTTGTGGCCGAAGTAAAGTGGAAGTTGATTGGACAATTTAATGTGGAGAATGCGTTAGCCGCCATCGCTGCTTGTGCACGAGCGGGGGTTTCGCCGTTGCTTGCAGCTGAAGCATTGGCGCATTTTTCGCCAGTCAAACGTCGCCTGGAAGTTAAATCAAGTACCTTGGGGGTCACGGTATACGATGATTTTGCGCATCATCCCACCGCCGTTGAGAAAACTATTACTGGATTACGTAGCAGTGGTCGACACCAGCGTATTCTCGTGGTCATCGAATTTGCGTCCTACACCATGCGCACTGGAGCGCATGCTGAACGCGTTGCTGCCGCATTAGCCAGCGCCGATGCCGTGTATATTTATAGTCCAGAAGAATCCTCTGCGTGGTTGAAGCAAATTACGGCGTGGCATAATCCAGTGCAATTGTTTCCTGATACAGAAGCCATTGTGGCGGCAGTTGCTCGGGCAGTCAAACCGGATGATGCGGTAGTGGTGATGAGTAATCGTGGTTTTGAGTCAATTCATACGCGATTAACGGAGGCGATTCAGCGCGCCCTGGCGACGTCGTAATAAAAAGTAACCGGCCGGTAACAAGACTAAAATGATACCACTGAAAAAAATGAAGCGAAAATGTTCGCTTCCCCCTAAATTAATCGCATCTTCTGGGGGAAAAAATCCAATCACTAAACTCATGATGCAGCCACCTAATCCAATGCCACACGTTAAATAATAGCCTAATTGTTTTCCGGGAATTGAAAAACTGCAGGGGCGCGCAGGGTATTTATACTTTAGTCGTATCGCGGCACAAAACATTAAGACGTACATCAGGACATACAGCTCCGTACTGAGAGCACTAAATAACCAGTATATCGCGTTGACGGACGGTAATAAGACGTAAC
>DAIDLK010000066.1 GCA_027449525.1 Legionellaceae bacterium
CAATTCTGGGTTCAATTGACGCCCTAGTCCTTCAACAGCAAGCAAGGTTTTTTGCAATAAAATTAACTGCGGCTGGATGATCATTTCAAAGCGACGCGCCACCTGAAATAATCGTAAGACCACCATACCAAACGAAATGTCCTTAAGGGGTTTTTCAAAGATAGGTTCACAAACTGTGCGAATAGCGCTTTCGAACTCATCCACGCAGGTGGTGCGGGGAATCCAGCCTGATTCAATGTGGAGGGTGGCAACGCGTTTGTAATCTCGATGGAAAAAAGCCAACAGATTTTCCGCAATATAGCGCTGATCAGTATCACTGAGCGTACCCATAATGCCAAAATCAACACAAATGTACTGGGGTTCGTGCGGGTGCTTTGTGGAAACAAAGATGTTACCTGGGTGCATATCGGCATGAAAAAAACAATCACGAAACACTTGGGTTAGAAACAGCGTCACACCTAGTTCAGCCAAGCGTTTTGTGTTGATACCGTGTGTTTCTAATGCGGGAATATTGGTGATTGCAACGCCGTAAATACGTTCCATCACGCAAATGTTTTCACGCACATAATCCCAGTAAATCGTAGGGATATAAAGCTGTTTTGAGTCTTTAAAATTACGTTTTAATTGGCTGGCATTCGCAGCCTCGCGTTGTAAATCCAATTCACTCATCAGCGTTTGTTCAAAGTGCGTGACAATTTCTTTTGGCTTAAAGCGGCGACCTTCAGTCCAATAACGATCGGCGAAATACGCGATAGCATGCATGATATTCAGGTCTTGCGTAATTTTTTTCTTAATATCGGGGCGCAAAATTTTTACCACGACCTCTTCACCGCTGTGTAAACGAGCCGCATGCACTTGAGCAATCGATGCCGAGCCCAGCACGTTGCTGCTAAATTCGGCAAATAGCGTGGTAACTGGCTGATTAAAGGTAGTTTCGATGATTTTAATCGCTTGTTCACTGCTAAAAGGCGGTACGTTATCTTGTAATTTAGTCAGCTCCAGGGCTAAATCCGGTGGCAAAATATCGGGTCTTGTTGACATGACTTGGCCAAATTTAACAAAAATGGGGCCAAGGTCTTCTAATGTTTTGCGCACGGCTTCGCTGCGCGATAACTGGGTTCGTCTGAACCAATTCCAAGGGTTTAAGTAAATCAAAAAGCGCAACGGTGCAAACAGACCTAAGCTGATAATGACTTGATCTAGACCATTTTGGGCAAGAATAAAATTAATTTGGATTAAGCGGATCAGTAATTTAAGGCGTTGCATGATGTGCTCGATAATGATTCAGGTGCGCTTCCAGTCGTTCAACTCGTAACGATAGTTCATCGATATCGGCATAGAAGTCGTTAATTTCTTCAACTGGGGGGAATAACTGGAGTTCTTCATGCAGGTATTCGGAGCATTGTGTCTTTAGATTCGCATGAATGCCTTGCACCCGGTTGATTCCACCACGCACCAAACGACCTACTTGATGCGCCAGTACATCGCCGGTGAGATGGGCTAATTGAGCCTCCCAGTCCAGATCAAGGGTGGAGAACAGTTGTTTGACCTGCAGTCCTAGCTCAAAATCTCCTTCAATGTGCAGTTGGTCATTTAGTAAGGAACGTACTTGGTCGGCGGGTGTGAGACCTAAGCGCATCAGACCAAAAGGTGTTCCGTGGATGATGGTGTCAGCTGGGTGCGAGCTTGCTGTGGTTAAATGGATGGTTGTGGCGGTAAATGCAATAATAATCGACTGGTTAAACGGACGAATCATCAGTTGAACAAGTTTGCCTTGTAATGGTTGAAGTTTTAGGGGCAAATCGGCGTCCCATTGCAATGCGCTATTGATAGCCTGTTGTAGGAGTGATAAAAAATAATCGTTAATCATCAGGTCGCTCTCAGTATTTATAAGCCGTGTGCAACGCAACAATACCCCCAGTGAAGTTGTGGTAACGGCAATCTGCAAATTTGGCGTGTTCAATCATGGATTTTAATTCATCTTGGTCAGGATGCATACGAATTGATTCAGCTAAATAGTGATAACTATCTGAATCCTGCGCGATGAAGCGGCCCAATAGCGGTAAAATATGCAAAGAATAGGCGTCATAGAGGGGTTTTAATGCAGGCCAGGCGGGGGTTGAAAACTCTAGAATCAGGAGTTTACCACCTGGTTTGCAGACGCGATACATTGATTGAAGAGCCGCCATTTTATCAGTGACGTTGCGCAGACCAAAGCCCATAACAATACAATCAAACTGATTGTTAGCGAACGGTAAACATTCGGCATTGGTTTGAATCATCGTAATATTTTGATAAAGACCCTGATCGAGTAAACGATTACGCGCTAGCGTGAGCATATTGGCGTTAATATCCGCTAAAACAAGTTGCCCGCTGCTGCCGAGCTTCGGGCTAATGAGGCGAGTCAAATCACCGCTACCACCAGCTAAATCGAGTACACATTGACCCGATCGAATTGAACTAAAGAATACCGCTAAGCGTTTCCATAAGCGGTGGATACCCAGTGACATGAGGTCATTCATGACATCATAGCGCGTGGCGACTGAATCAAATACTGCGTTTACTTTCGTTTGTTTCTCTTCCCATGGCACCGTTTGAAAGCCAAAGTGCGTGGTTTTTTCAGGAGGTCCCATAGCGATTAGGAGGGTTGGCTTGGGGTTTTGCCAACGTCATTGGTTGGCTGGTCATCTGCAGCAGGGGTATCGGGTGTCTCTGCCAAGGAATTTTTTTGTACGGGTGGGGTAATTTTTATAGCGGGTTGCTCAACCGGTTCAGCAGAATAGGCACCGGCTGTCGTGGCTGGGTCATCTTCAAAGCTGTTGGGTGGGTCGTTGGCATCGATCATCGAATTGTAACGGTCAGAGTAATTGGCCCAGGAGAGGCTGCAGAGCAGTAACATGATCATTACATGTGCGGTACGCATCGTTGGATCCTTGTAAGCAAGTTATGACAAGTAGATATAACTGATCAGCATTCGTTCGTCAATTCCATCCTAATTGTTGGCAAGCGGCGAGATAGGCTCGCTCATCGGGTGTTGTTTGCGCACGTTGTGCTTGCCATAAGCAATCGGCTAAGCACTGCATTAAGGCATGCTCCGCTTCCAGTGGTGGCTGGTGTTGGATGAGTCGTTGATAAATAGCTTGTATGCCGCGTGGGCGATTGGTGTTGACTTGCTCTCGAATGGCCAAGTGTAAGCCCATGTGAAAGAACGGATTGGTTTCACCAAGCTCAGGAAAATACTGTCGAACTAGCGATTGGTCTGGTGTTTCAAGGGCCGCATGGAATTCGGGGTGGGCAAGAATAACATCAATTAGTTGCCGCTCCAGTGGAGACAGGGGGAGCTGCTGCTGATAATGTGCCCAGCAGCGAATAAAATGTTGTCTAACATCCTTGATAGTGTCGTAGAACATCCCAACGTTCACATTAATTTATGCGGTAAACTTTCTTGTCGGCCCGCCGGCGTAATTTGGATATAATTGAGTTTACGTTGTAATTCGCTAATAGAATCGGCTCCAGCATAGGTTAAGCCTGAACGTAACCCGCCAATAATATCCGCAATAATTAACTCTTGATCATCGCTGTAAGGCACATCGGCCGACACACCCTCGGCAGTTTTCCATTCATGCATTTGGCCGAGGAACGCCTCTTGTGCTTCGCGTGACGCCATGCCGCGGTAGCGTTTCACTAATTGACCATCGGCGTTGGTAATCACTTCACCAGGTGTTGGGGTGGTGCCAGCCAGCATGCCACCAATCATGACAAAATCAGCGCCAAATGCCAGTGCTTTAACAATATCACCAGAGGTCCTCAAGCCCCCGTCCGCCACGATTGAGCGATCACTGCGGGCGCAATCTTGAATACAGGTTAACATGGGTACACCAAAGCCAGTTTTAATACGCGTGCTACAAACAGAACCGCCGCCAATGCCGGCTTTGATGATATCGGCACCACACGATGCTAGGTAATCAGCTCCCGCATAAGTAGCAACGTTTCCGGCCATGATACAGCGTGTTCCTAACAGATGACGCAGACTTTTCAAAGTTTTTCCCACGTATTTGGCATGTGCGTGCGCAACATCAACACAGAAAAATACCGCACCGGCGTCACGTAATGCTTCAGCGCGGGTAAGTTCGGCACTGTTGCAACCGATTGAAACAAATACCGGTCCGCGACAAGCTTTAAATTCTTTAATATTGTCCTCAATGCTAAGAAAGCGGTGCAGTACACCAATTCCGCCTTTGCTGGTCATGAAGTTGGCCATTACGCTTTCGGTGATGGTATCCATGTTGGAACTCATCACCGGTAATGACAAGGTTAAATGACCTAGGCGATCGGTTGAGCTGGTGTCAACAATCCGTCTTGATTCGTGATGATTGTAAGCCGGTACGAGCAATACATCATCAAACGTGATGGCTAAGTTGGACATGATGTAATCAATCTCTTAATAAAAGGCGTACTATAAATGCTCAGCGGCATAGTATGCAAGCCTTGAGCGTTCTCCTCGCGTTAGCGTAATGTGCGCACTGTGTTGCCAACGTTTAAATCGATCAACCGCAAAGGTAAGTCCTGAGGTTGTTTCGCTTAAATAGGGGGTATCAATTTGCTTAATATCCCCTAAGCAAATAATTTTGCTACCGGGACCAGCACGTGTAATTAACGTCTTAATTTGTTTCGGAGTAAGATTTTGTGCTTCATCGATGATCACAAAACGGTTTAAAAAAGTACGTCCGCGCATGTAATTGAGCGAGCGAATTTTAATTTTATTTTGCAAGAGGTCTTGGGTTGCGTTACGACCGAAGCTGCCACCTTCCTGCATTGAATTGAGTACTTCTAAATTATCCAGTAAAGCACCCATCCAAGGAGTCATTTTTTCTTCTTCTGTGCCTGGTAGAAAGCCGATATCTTCTCCAACTGGAATAGTGGCGCGCGTCATGATGATTTCAGCGTAACGACTTTCTTCCAGAACTTGAGTTAAGCCCGCTGCAATCGTTAATAAGGTTTTCCCTGTTCCAGCAGAACCCTGCAGTGTCACGAAATCAATGTCTGGGTCAAGTAAAAGATTGAGGGCAAAATTTTGTTCACGGTTGCGTGCCGTAATCCCCCAGACCGCATGTTTGGGGTGGGTATAATCGCGAGCCATTTGTACGATCGCATGTTCTGCCTCTATTTGTTTTACCACGGCTTGAAATTGATTGTCTTCGGTTGTTAAGCAATCGTTATGGCACCAGTGTTGCGTCAAGGGACCTTGGATACGATAAAAGGTATCACCACGCTCTTTCCACGCATCCATATTTTTGGCATGTGTATCCCAAAATTGATTGTCCAGGCGATGGAGACCACTGTGTAGTAAATTGACATTATCGAGCACTTGGTCGTTGTGATAATCTTGCGCTGGAATACCCAAAATTCCAGCTTTAATCCGTAGGTTAATATCTTTGGAGACTAGCACCACCAGTTGATCGGGGCGTTTTTTTTGTAAGCCAATAGCCGTTTCTAGAATCGTGTTATCGACATGATGACCAGGCAGCGAGGCAGGTAAGCACTGCTCAAAGTCGTCAGTTTGGAAAAAAAGCCGACCGCTGCATTTGATGTGATTGTCGGCAACGTAGCCCGGTACGGGTAATCCAGCCAATAATTGTTCATGTGTGGTGTTAGCCATGAGTTCCATCAGCATCCGATTGGTTTGGCGCACGTTACGAGCCACTTCAGATAAGCCAGTCTTATGATGGTCTAATTCTTCTAAAACACCCATGGGTAAGTAAATATCGTGTTCTTCAAAGCGTGAGATGGCGGTGGGATCGTGCATGAGTACATTGGTATCGAGTACAAATAATTTGTGCTTTTTGGTCAGTTCAGTCATGCAAAAATCCTTTTACAACACGAGAAATTTTATTGTGAGCATCTCCTACCGATTCGTCAAGGGTTGCTAGGGGAGTATCTGTGCTAAACTAAAGGGTACTCCCAGATTGAGGGTTATTTGTTTCAGGCAGGTCTTTTAGCGCTAAAAACTCTATCATTTGGTGTATTTTTCGCAAAATATACCCAACGCGAATCAATTTTAGGAATTATTTAGCTACAAACTCCGCTACCTACGTCCCGTGCTTTATGCACGG
>DAIDLK010000067.1 GCA_027449525.1 Legionellaceae bacterium
AACTGGCCTGGAGAATAGCGTCTGCCGTCACGTTACTCGGAATTCCACCCGCACGGTCAATGGTTTCTGGACTAAAACCAGCCCCACTTAATTCACCGTCAGTGAAACCTGCGTTTTTCATTTGTTCTGCAGTAAATCCAGCGCCGCGCACCTCGCAAGCCGAAAAACCACACCGCTTTAATTGCTCGACGGTGTAGTTAGTTTGTTTTAATTCGGTTGCACTAAAACCAGCGACTTTTAGTTCAGAGCAAGAGCAAACTGAATTAAGTTCTGCTAGTTTATAGCCATAATCGCGGAGCTGCGCGCACGAGCAGCCGGCACGCAAGCTCTTTAAACTACCACCTTCAGACACCACGGCGTCAAATGAAGCCTTACTGCACTGCGCATCCTTCAGTGATTGAATCCACAGACTTTGCTGTGCACCAGCATCCTGCGAGAGCGCTAAAGTTGAAAAACCAACGCCCGCCTGGCCTTCTTTAGGACCAACCATCTCGACACCTTCGCCAAACGCGTAAGTACGCACAATAGTAGGGATTGCGCTGGTACCTTTTTTGCTAGCAACTTGAGCAAGCTGCGTATTTTGTTGTTCTTGTAACGCGGCATATTGATTGGTAGGGTCTAGCGCACCTGGAATCGAGTGAATTCCGGTAGGTGCTCTTTTAATACGCCCACCACTTAAATCGACGTCAGCGTGCGATAATGACCAAATTTTAAATACACCAACAAAAATAATAGCAAAGATTATGATTGCTGTGAAGACGATGATGATACGCGTACGAGTGTTCTTAAATAGCGCTTTAATATTGTCTTTTTTACTTGCCATATTATAGCCCTTCCACCTTAAGCTGCATCACTTTGCCATGCCATGAAACGAGAAGTACCGGTGATTTTTGCATTTCATACGCATGCATTCCATCGGCGCTCGTCATACTGCCTATCCAACCGGGCGATAAAATGGTAAGGTTCGTGCGAACAAACATCCTATCATGCAACAGCCACGCACGCGCGTCGCCCCCACTAACCACTAAACGGTTGCTACCGTTGGGCGGAATGCCTTCTAGTACGTGCAATAAGACATCGCTCACTGAAGGCGGTAGCCCTTCATCGAGGGGCATGTTTTTAGCATTAGGACCATACCCTTGCACCCGCAGGTCCACTCGGTAATCAACCGCTTTTTGGCCTGGAATCAACGTCAACATAACGGGCGTGTTTAAGCCGCGTAAGCGTACTGCTAAATTTCCATACGTGTATAATTTACTCGCTTGAATCATTAGAGTGTTACTGGTTTTATCCCATTGAATATTAAACGCTTCCGGATCACCCAAATCGTAAGCACTAATAGGCCAGGGTGCGCCGGTAGAATCCAAGAAAACCAACGACGAAACAAAACCTTGCGAGAGACGAATCACAGGCGGCGTTGAGCCGGGAGATAAGTTAACGAACTGCGACGTAGCGGTTGGTTTAGGCGGCGTACCAGGCGTGGTTGCTAGCGTGTATTCGTTATGATGGTATTTTTCTTTCACCCGTAGCAGTTGTTTTTCGGTTAAAGGAAACAGCTGCTTAACGACCGAATTAAACGCCGCTTCATCCAGTGAGTCATCGGGCGACTCGACGTTGAGTTGTTCCTCAGAGTCAGGTGTTGATGCCACCGGCGCTACTTGACGCTGATCATTTTTTTGGTCGGCAAGGGTATCCAAGGCCGATTTTGGACCACTGGATGTCGACTGATCCGAATGACCCAGCTTTTTTTGCAGCATACGTAATTGCTCAAGTGCTTGCTGCGCGCTATCGGAGCGTTTACCCCCAGGTGGCAACGGGACGGCGTACGCTAAATGATTGAACAAAAACCAGCTGCACCATCCGATGAGTAGTCCGCAAACAATCTTTCGAGCACGTTCGCTGCATTGCATTAGCTTGCTCCACTGGTCGCTGCAGGCCCTACTACAAACTGAGCGATACCAATTCCACGTGGTGAATTCAAGGTTGAAACGCGTGTGACGAGTAGCGTCACCACACTGTTTTGCTGCGAAAACTCACTAGCACTTTGATAAGTAACTAATAACGGCATTTGTATGCGCCAAGCATAGCGGCCATTCAGTATGCCTTTTTGCAATATAATCGGTGCGCGGGTGGCTACCGCTGATACAATCAGTTTCTTTGCCTTCACGGCCTCAAGGTTATTCGACTGCTGTAATGCATCTAAAAATTGTGTCCAACCTTCAGCGGTGAAAAATCCTGAAGACGCTTGTAGCTCCGAGCGATAATTAACAAAATTATAGCTAAATGCCGCAATGGCCGCCTGATTAGCCCACTGCAATACGGCTGAATCGGACTGATTGGGCGCATTGAGCGCAAACAAGGGTGTAATACGCCCATTGATACTGGTGGCAAAATAGCGTGGCTCCGGTGGATGAGAAACAATATAGCCCAGCATCATCACCAAGGCGACATTCGTCAACGCAGAAATCAGCGTCATGGTGATCAGTTTACGCTGACCATCACGGTAATAATTATTTCTCAATGTCACCGCAACTAAAGCATCTTCTGCCATACTGCCCTCTCTTATTCCGGCATACTGTTAACTACCTCTTCGCTCACCGGGTCATCCGGAAGCAATGCGTTGGAGGTTCTATTCGGCTCTTCCATCGCCAACAATTCTTCTGGCGGTTTGATGCCATCCGTTGAATAATAGTGCCGTTCAGGTTGATTGAAGTACACGTGAATAATTGCTATCACTAAAATTAAGTTTAAACTAAATATCACCACCAAAACACTAGCTAGGCGATGATAAGTGTTGATGTAAAATAACTTATATTGTTTTATTAAACCCCATCGCTCCCGACTCATTGCGTGTCCTTGTACTTAAATAATCGCTTCTCGAAAAGTAATCTCAATTCGTGAGTTCAGTGAGTAATCACCGCGACGCAACTGGTTATTCATCGGTTGATCGCGCCCAGCACCGTAGGCATAAATAAAACGCGCATTAATTCCTTGCGACCACAAGTAGTTGGCGACTGTCGTGGCCCTTGCCCGCGTTAAAGCAACATCCCGCTTGACTGACCGATACGGATTACTGAATGCAGTCACTTGCACGCTGACTTTACGGTAGATGCGCAAATAGTCAGCGATGTCATTTAGTAACGGGTACGATTGCCAACGAAGGCGGGGGGAGTGAGTATAAAAAAGCGCAGAGGCCGGTAGGCTAATCAAATAATCATCGCCCTGAGTAATTAAGCGCACACCTTGGTTCGTTAAGCGTTTTTCTGCCGCTTGTACCGTGCTATCACTGGCACGATTAGCAAATAATGGTAAGGGGCTTACACTGGGCTCCACTTGATTAGGAAGCCACGCATGGCAAGCACTAAGCACCGCACACAGAGCTAGTAAGACAGCTCGTGTTAGTATCCATTGTTCTGCATCGCTTAGTTGCCGCACTTGATCACCCTCGCTTGCCACCAATGTTTTTTATCCACGCTTCCTAATCAATAATAAACATACAATTCTTTCCGATACAAGTTATTCCTGGCAGTTAGCTGGCCGAAGCGCGTTCTTGAGCAATTCTTGAGCAAATTATCTGTGTTGCTGCGATTAATTCGTTAACTTTCATCAAGTAAAGATGCTCTGGTGGGTAGGCGGTAATACCTTGTAAATCTTTAATCACTTCGTTGGCAATCGTTCCAGCCATTTTTTCTTTTTCGCCGCTTAACTGTTCAATGCTCATTAAGCTGTCACGGGTTGGATTAATTTTTAGCAGGGGCAAGGAAAACTGTTCGACATCGCTGACGCGTAATTTTGGTAAGCCAGGCGGATAGTGCAGCGGACTAAACAAGGATAATAAACCCTTTTCACTTGGTTCATCCAGTTCAGCAACCTCTTCTGGTTGATTCCGACGATAAAACGCCATTAACGTATCGACCGCGCGCTCAATCGGATCCGCCACAGATGACGATTTGAATAGTGTGGTAATTGCATCAATCTCTTCGTTTTTTTCTGGAGCTTTCATGTCAAAATTGTTGGTTGCCAACACTTTTTGAAACACTTCCAATTGCTTTTGCAGTTTCATTAAATAAGAATCCGGTGGCGGCTCAGTTTTTAAAAATTGGTTGACTTTCAACCGGGCGACTGGCGTCGGATTAGCATAAAACATGCGTGCGCGAACAATTTTAGAGCGAAAGAAAATGTGTGCTTCACCTTCGGTTTGATCTTTTAAATCGAGTAAGTCAACTCGGGCACGCTTTTCAAATGAAGAACTTTTGGTGTCCATGTAGCTATTGGATATGCTGTTTTCTTTGGTTTGAAACGAATCAACTTTTGTTACATAGGCTTCCCCTGCCGTTTTTGTGAAAAAATCCCATGTTTCGGTCGGGTCTTCTAACTTCATACAAATTTTAATATTGGTATTCGCACCAATGGAAGCAGCCTCTTCTTTTGAAGTTTTTTGGAACGCCGGTAAATCCTGACCGGCAAAAATTGCCGAAAAACCTAACGACCGTGCTTGAGCTGGCACCACGGCAAAGCCTTGCACCGCATAATAGCCGTACTCATCCAAAATACACAGGTACGGCGTGGGTGCTGTGGTCGGCTTACGCTCAATGACATCCCGGTATTCACCCTCCACCTCATCACCCAATCCAGCTGCCATCATGGCTTTGAGGGACGACACAATAATTTTTCCTAAGTTTGCTAGCTCATCGGGGGATTTTTCTAGTGCCGGCAATAACACCACCAAAATACGGCGATTTAACACGACGTCTTTAAAATCCACTTCGGCTAAATTGGTGCGAATGATGTGACCATAGGTATCGGCCAGGGAAGAAAACGCCCTTACTAACTGCATGGTAATGAATCCATGCTGTTCTAATACTTGCGAAACTTGTTTCCCTTTTTTCTCTTTGTTATAACCGGGCAATGTCCCTAAGTAGTTACGTAACGGATCAGTCACTAATTTAGGAATATCTTCAATGTTCACGCTTTCTTGATCATCGCGCGGAAAGACCTTGTCAACCACAATCGCTTCCAAACGATCCAAGGTAAAGTAATTACGAATCGTGTTGGCATCCAATAAAATAGCGCCCTCATCGCGCATGTACACCAGCAAACGCATCAGCGCTTCCACAAAAGCAATGGCGCGTCCTTTCCACATGTCGCCATCACTCGATTGCCCGGAACTACCCATTAAATTCACCACCAACTGGGTCAACATACTGGATGATCCTTGGCAAAATGGGTTCATGGTGTTGGATAAGCGTTTTTCTTGCGGACCAATAATATCGCGGGCACCGGTCATGAAATTAATCAGTAACAGATCATCTTCCCGCCCCATGCTCCTTACCATCGAGAATATTTTGGCGTACAACGAGTTATCACCTTTACCATCAACATAAATAAATCCGCTACCTTGTGCGAGGGCATTAAAAGCAATCGACACCAATGCCTCAGTTTTACCACTACCCGTTGAGCCAAAAATTAGCACGTGCGTGCGCATGTCTTCGTTGGCAAACCACAATTCCTGTCCCGATTTAATTTCGTTCCCAAAATACGCAATCCCACGTGCCATATTAGGGGTTTTAATACCAGGCTTTAGGTCGTTGTAGTCTTTTACGTGAGCAATTTTCGGCATACGAAACGGCAACATTTGTTTGCGGGTAATGGCATAAGCAAAACAGCCCAAGCCGAGGAACAAGACGAGAAATGCCAGCTGGGGCAGCCAGTAATTAAGGGCTGCCATGGCCAGTAATAAAACGGCCACATTGGCGGGTGTGGCAAAAAAATCCACGATACGCTGTCCAAGCGTGCGGGTATCGCGCAAGAGCCGGGTAGGGTCAATCTCATTTCTTGCATCAATACCACGCATCAGGGTTTAAGCTCCATGAATTCTTGAGGGGATAATTTAACCTCTTTGACGGCAATTTCGAGTGCTTTAATCGCTTCATCTACCATCGGCGTAAGCGCTGGGCGACCCATCACTTGTTCCGCTCGCCAGTGCGCGAACGGGCCACCCACTTCGACAAACGGCGTTTGCCGTCCAACCGAGTTCAGCATATACCACAAC
>DAIDLK010000068.1 GCA_027449525.1 Legionellaceae bacterium
TTTCTGCGGTTTCCAAATCACGAATTTCACCAATCATCACCACATCCGGGTCCTGTCGCAAAATAGCGCGCAGCCCTTTAGCAAAGGTCATTTGCACTTTGCTATTGACCTGCGTTTGGCCAATTCCTGGCAAATCGTATTCAATTGGATCTTCGATGGTTAGTATGTTACGACTCACTTGATTGAGCTCTGTCAGCATCGCGTACAACGAGGTGGTCTTGCCGGAACCGGTAGGTCCGGTCATTAAAATGATGCCGTGCGGTTCAGCAATCATTTGACGCACAGTACCAAGCGTCTCTTCAGGCATACCCAGAAGCTGCAAATCAAGTTGCGCGGTTTGTTTATCTAAAATACGCAGTACGACCCGCTCACCATGGTTTGAGGGAAGCGTGGAAACACGCACATCAATGGCATGTCCGCCAACTTTGAGCGCAATTCGGCCGTCTTGCGGAATCCGTTTTTCAGCAATGTCCAATTTAGCCATTACTTTAACGCGTGAAATGACTAAGGGTGCAATACCCCGCTGAATTTCTAAAATTTCTTGCAAAACGCCGTCAACCCGTAAACGCACCAAGACCCTACTCTCAAAGGTTTCGATATGGATATCGGAGGCTTTTTGTTTGATTGCCTGAGTAAATAACGCGTTCAGTAAGCGAATAATTGGTGCTTCATCTTGCGTGTCAAGCAAATCCTCGCCAACCGGTAACTCATCCGCTAACTTGATTAAATCAAGATCACCTTCCATCGTCACCGCGGCGTCCAAAACAGAAGCTTGCGATTGATAAACTTGCGCCAGGTGCTGTTGAAACTCCTTATCACTCACTTCAATAGCGGTTACAGACTTTTGCATAAAACGCTCAACTTCAGCCACAATAGACCAAGAAAAGTTGGCAAGATGGTATAAGTTTACTTGTCCATCACCGAGATCCACAGCAACCACCTGGTGTTTTTTAGCAAACAAATACGGCAAACGGATCGGTTGATCAGCCACTGGCATCATTTATTTCGTCGCCTGGCGGCCAAATGGCTTGGGTAATTTATTATCGTGTAACGCGGGTAAGACATAGTCACGATCACGCACATCAAACTCTTCTTGAGAACGCGCGAGTCTCAGTTCTTCCTCACGGGTGGTGGCGTACTTCTTATCGGAGGCAGTAATGCTTTGTTTTTCTGTTTTTAAAATTAACGGGCGGATAAACACCATTAAAATTTTCTTTTCTCGGTTGGTTATGTTGTGTTGGAACAAGCGGCCTATGCCAGGAATATTACCTAAAATAGGGAGGCTAACGTTCTCATTCCCCAAGCTATCCTGTGCTAATCCGCCAAGAACAATCACATCTCCGCTTTCGACATGCACCGACGTCATGATGGCACTAATATTAAATGTTGGGTTAAAAGAGTTTTCTTGGTTGTTAACAGAAGGATCAAGGCTGTCATTTCCTTGATCAATCTGCATTTGAATGCCTCGACCACGCGTAATTTGTGGCCTAACGTACAAATGCAATGCCACGTTCATCCGGTCAAAGGTAGTAAAGGGACTGCCAGCGGTGGTTGCACCCGCATTGTTTGGATAAGACGAGGTGGCCACTGACACTTGTTTACCTATGAGGATTTTTGCTTGCCGATTGTCCAACACAACCACAGAAGGAGTCGATAAAATATTCGCTTTACGTTGTCTGGCTAGGGCATAAATTTGTGCTTGCAATTGACTAATTGAGGCCCGATTAACTATCGCAAATCCAGGTCTAAACACCTCATTATTAACGCTCCCCCAATCCACTCCTAAGCTTTGAAAGTCATTCTCGTTAATCTCCGCCACTAAGGCCTCAATTAAGAGTTGCGCTGGCTTGATATCTAACTGACTTATCACCGCTTTTAGTGTACGAATAACCGTAATGGGTGCGTTAATAATCACTGAATTGGTATTAGGCTCAGCAATAATTTGAATGGTGGGTTTGGTTGAGCCTTGACTTTGGGTTGAAGCATTAGCCGGGGGTGTTAGTTTATTCAGAAAATTAGCGCTGGGACTCATGCCAACCCCACTTGTCCCCCCGACTAAGCTCGACTCAGGCGAAGTGCTATCGATAGTTTGCTGCGTGACGGTACCAATGGTCACACCAACTGTACCGCTAAAGCTTGCTTGGGCGATGCCTGCTAAAATAGAAGCAATGTCTTCGGCACGCAAATAACTCAGATAAATCACTTGCGTGTTACTATCACCCCCGTGCTTACTGCGTTTATCCAATTGAGAAATTAATAAACGCATCCGCAATCTCTCTGGTTTGGTACCGCCGAGCAAAATCGAGTTACTGCGGTCATCCGCAGCAATGGTCGTTTGCTGATTTGCTTTAGCTAGCTCTTTTAACGTAGTGACCACATCCATGGCCAGTGCGTGGCGCAACGGAATAATATCAATGCCGTTGACGGAAGAATTATCCACCTGATTGATGATGGCAGCTAATTGTTTTATGTTACTGGCTCGACCCGATAAAATCAGCATGTTCGACGGAGCATAAGCCGATACGGTGCTCCATTGTGGCATTAATGACCGTAAAATGGGCACTAATTGCTCGGCTGAGCCGTAGCGCACCGGAATGACATGCACTAATAATTCATCTCCGTGCAGTGACTGATTTAGGTTATCCGAGTTATTCGATTCACCGCGCGCATCCACACTGGGGACAATTTTAATAACGTCACCACTAGGAACCGCCGCATAGCCTGCCACTTGCAGCATCGATAAAAACACCGGATAAATTTCTTTGTTTGACAACGCATCAGCCGATACGATCGAGATATTACCCTGTACTCGCGGATCAATCAGAAAATTTTTTCCCGTGACCCGAGCCACCTCGGCGATGACTGAACGTATGTTGGCGTTACTAAGGTTCCAAACGTGCGAGGATTCTTTCGGTGTAAAAGGTATTTTTGGTAAAAAAGAGACAGGCGTAGAACTGACCGCAGGGGTTTCAGCGAAACTAAGCCCCATGGACAATGAACATAACAACCCAACAACAACCATTCGCATGTAAGGACCGCATTACAGTTCAGGTTATATATCATAATCGATTATTTCAAGTTATACTATTCATTCGTTTCAATCCACAAGTGATTGCCTTGTCTTTCATGAAACACTTCCCCTTTTTGCGCCGCGGCTTATGGTCTTTACTGAGCGTTTGTTTTTTGCTGATTGTAAGTAGTGGCTTAATCGCCCTGTACACCATGAGCCAATTACCAAGCGTTGATTCCCTCAAAACCGTGCAGCTTGAAGTCCCTCTACAAATTTACACAGAAGACGGCGTCTTAATCCAAGAGTATGGTGAAAAAAAACGCATACCGCTGACCTATGATCAAATTCCACCACTGATGATTCATGCATTGTTAGTCACTGAAGATCAACGTTTCTTTGAGCACCCTGGTGTTGACGTGTTCGGTTTAGCTAGGGCTACCCTGCGTATGCTTAAAACTGGTACTAAATCGCAAGGTGGTAGTACCATTACCATGCAAGTGGCGCGTAATTTTTTTTTGAATCGTAAAAAAACCTTTTTACGCAAATTTAATGAAATCATGCTGGCGATTAAGATTGATCGGGAATTGAGTAAAGAAAAAATACTCGAACTCTACCTTAATAAAATCTATTTAGGTAATCGCGCCTACGGCGTTGAGGCCGCCGCACAGGTTTATTATGGCAAGTCAATCAAACAACTAAACCTTGCTCAAATCGCCATGATAGCCGGCTTACCGCAAGCCCCCTCCAGTCAAAATCCAATTACAAATCCAGCTGCCGCCAAAATTCGTCGCAACCATGTGCTCGATCGGCTTTTAGAAGAAAAAATTATCACTAAAGTACAGCATGATGAAGCATCGCAACAGCCCATCACCGCATCGTATCACGGCACAACCTTGGGTGCGCACGCGCCTTACGTGGCTGAAATGATTCGCCAATTGCTGGTTGATCAATTCGGTCCTGATGCTTACACAAAAGGGTACAAGGTCTATTCAACCGTAAATAGTCTGCTGCAAACAACGGCCAATCAAGTGATTGAACAACACCTGCTAACCTATGATCACCACCACGGTTATCGGGGCCCCATCGATCACCTTTCCATTCCAAACGATGCGGCGTTGGCCAGCATCAAAAAACGCATGCAGCATTATCCCGCACCGAATGATTTGCAACCCGCCGTCATCACCTCCGTGTCACAACATGAAGCCCAGGCGATAACCCAACAAGGAGCACATATCACGATTCCTTGGTCTGGCTTATCGTGGGCGAGACGTGCACTAAAAAAAGGCTGGATGGGCAGCAAACCAACTTCAGCCCGCCAAGTTGTTCAGGTGGGTGATGTCGTGTATGTCATACCCTATAATCAGCACTGGCAACTCACGCAAATTCCCCTCATCGAATCAGCTTTGGTTGCATTAAATCCGCACGATGGCGCTATTAAAGCTTTAGTTGGCGGCTTTAACTTTCCCCGCAGTAAATTTAACCGTGCCACTCAATCGGCACGCCAACCTGGCTCAAGCTTTAAACCATTTTTATACGCGGCAGCACTCAATAAAGGCTATTCACTCGCGACGCTAATCAACGATGCCCCCATAGCAGTAGATGATACCAGCCAAGTCAATATGTGGCGACCGCACAATGTTGATCACAAATTTTCGGGCCAAACGCGACTCAAAGAAGCCTTAATTCGTTCCAAAAACTTAGTTTCAATTCGTATTTTAGATGACATTGGCATTGACTACACCATTGATTTTGCCAACCAATTCGGTTTTCCAAAACGTAATCTTCCGCGCGGGCTATCCTTGGCGCTGGGAAGTATGGCAGTGAGTCCTATGGAGTTAGCCACAGGGTATGCCGTGTTTGCAAATGGTGGCTATAAAGTAGAGCCTTACCTAATTGAGCATATCACCGATTATCAAGGCCATACTATCCTGCAGATGAAACCCCTTGTTGCACCAGAAAATGACGCGCCTGAAACTTCATCAACTGATACAATCGCGCCGCGCGTGATCCCGGGGGATGTGGCGTTTTTAATGCATACCGCGCTTCAAGGAGTGATTCAACAGGGAACAGCCCAAGATGCAAAAGTATTAAAACGTGCTGATTTAGCTGGAAAAACTGGAACAACGAATGATCAAGTCGATACCTGGTTTGCTGGTTACATGCCTGATTTAGTGGTTACCACCTGGGTTGGGTTCGACACTCCCACGCCACTGCACGAATACGCGGCCAAACTCGCCCTACCGATTTGGATTGATTTCATGCGTGTCGCGCTAGAACATTATCCAGAACATTTATTAACGCCACCGAGCAATGTGATTGCAGTGCACATTAACCCACGCACGGGGTTACGAGAAGAAAATCAAGATCAAGGCATTATCGAGTATTTTCGAGAGTCAGAAATTCCAGGTGAACGTGACTCACCGGCGCCACTCGACAACGAACAAACCAATTCAGGTGATAACTCTACTCAAGATAGTTTATTTTAATGGCAAAGTCAGCAACGCATTGCGTGCAGGCATATAGTCTAGATTCATGTTCATCGCGACAGCCTCGTAAGTGATGTGCCCTTGATGCACGTTCAAACCAGCTAAAAAATGCGGATCATCGAGCAGTGCTTGCTTAGTACCTTTCGTTACTAAATTAAGGATAAACGGTAAGGTCGCATTATTTAAGGCAAACGTGGCCGTTAAAGGAACCGCTCCCGGCATGTTTGCCACACAATAATGCACCACATCGTGCACACAATAAGTCGGCGCTTGGTGCGTTGTGGGATGACTGGTCGCAAAACACCCGCCTTGATCAATCGCCACATCAACCACTACCGAGCCAGGCCGCATGGCATGGATCAACTCCGCACTGACGAGCTGTGGTGCGGCTGCTCCAGGAATTAACACGCAACCCACCACTAAATCGGCATCCTTAACCGCCTGTTCTATCGCCTCAGGCGTTGCTAGTGCCGTGGTAATTTTTA
>DAIDLK010000069.1 GCA_027449525.1 Legionellaceae bacterium
CTTCGTTGCTGACTCGTTCGAGTTCAATTGCTGTCATGGAACGATTTTGAATTAAATACAAGGTCTGTGTTCCGGTATCGTTAAAAGTGACAAAGGATTGTTGAAAGCCAAATCCACTGACTTCACATCCACGCGGAAAAGAACCGGCCGCAGACACGTAACAACTGAATAAACTGACGAATAAGGGAGGTAGGTATCGCTTTAACGCTTTCATGATAGACTAGTTACAGTAGTTTGCCTTGCTGAATCATAACATAGCTTAAACGGTCAGTAAAAACAGCTTTGTGCTGTCGCGATACCTTTTACTTAATCAATAAACAAGGTATCATGATTTGTTGCTTCGATATGTCATACTTAAGGAGGAGTTTATGTCCAAAACAATGAAAACTGCGCTAGCGATTAGTGCTGTTTCGGCTTTGCTGGGTTCCTTTGCTGCTACTGCAGGAACTATGGGTGATGCGAGCATGGGTGAATCAGGTAACTTTCTGTTGTTTGAAGGTGGTGCGTCGTATTTTTATTCGTTGTTTGAAAACAGCGTCACGGTTCCAGAATCCTATACAACTTCCACACCGGCTGGTATTATCTCTAATCCGTCAAAAGTCTATCCCAACAACATTGCGGGTGGTTACATCGAGCTGTCACTTTTCAAAGATTCGTTGTTATTTAACACTCGCTACGATATGTACGCGTTAAAAGGAGTGTCAAGTAGCGGTGGTACTGTTAATGCTCAGGCTGCGCCAGCTCGATTGTCCATGACCGTTGATAAAACTTGGGAGCCAATGCAAGAGTTTGTTTGGGGACTAGGTGCGGGTGTTGCGTTGTTTACGTTGAATGAATCTGCGGTTTATAATTACAATCCTACCGCTGCTGCACCAACCTATACTCAAATTGGTACAAACAACATTGGTCGTGCCCGGCTTGATCCATTAGTCGAGGGTATCGTCATGTATAAATTACCGCACAATTTCAATGTGCGAGCCAATGTGGCCTACCAAATTCCAGAGCATAATGTGTTCACCTACGGAAGCATCAACGTAAACTTAGGCATTAACTACGCACTACCGCTGTAATATTTTTCAGTGATTCCCTGTAAATCCAATTACAGGGAATTTTATTACTCGTTATGCTCGTGAGCCAACGTTCTGCGATGCGCTCTAAAGTAGCTGAGCGGTGAGCAGCTAAATAAATTGGCGAGTTTTTCCATGTAGATACACGCATAACGATCCACTTGGTAGGCAAAGTAGCTCTCTTCTGCGCCAGCCCTAAACACGCGCTCCCAGGTAGGGTTGTAATAACCACGTTGTTGCTCTAGCAGAGCGGTTAGTTTCGTGTCGATAGCTGCAATTTGCTCTTGTAGCGTATGCAATTCGTCATCATGCGCATGGGTATGCTCATCTTGGCTTTGCGTTGATAAGCTAATGTAATTTTGCTCAAGTGTTTTTTTAATTTGCATGTTTTCTGTAATTGCTTTTTCTATCGGCAGGGCGCGCTTTTGCGCAGCAATTTCTTGCCCCAGTTCCTCCACTACCAAGGCAGTACGCCAATTACAGTCTTTCTTTAAACGCAGAATATCCCCATAGATATGGTCGCCTACGTATAAAATTTCATCGCCTTTAAGCTGTAAATCATTCGTAAAAGCTGTCGCATTGCCACCTTGGTAAACACCAGGGGTAATGGGGCCTGATAAATTAGTAATATGGCCCGATGCAGGTTCAATGCCAAGAAAACGCAAGTTATCATAAAAAAAGCGGGGTTTATTAGCGAGTGTTATGACGTATTCAAATAAATCTAACCACGTTTGTCCGGGCGGTAAAAAAGGATTGATGGCATAGTCTAAGAGTGTTTTGGTATAAGAATACTCCGAGTTAGTCAAGACAAAGATTTTTTTTCCAAAGCGAATAAAGTGTTGAATGCCGCTGATTAAGGCGGGGTCTTTAATCACAAATTCCGGCAAATTTTGACTGATTTGTTGTTTGAGACTGCCATTGGCGTGTACTTTATCGACACATGAAATCACATCGCGGGCTATGAGTTGATAGCTGGGAAGATTTTGACTATTTTTATCTTTTAAATCAACTAAATTGCGGTATAAAACGCAAAATGCGATGGAAAAAGAGGTGTCAATCACCATGTAATTAGGGTCGCTTAGATCAACGTAAGTGCTGTGATAAAAAGCTTGTTGTTCGGCAAAATGAATGGCTTTTTTGCCGTGGTAACTTTGGCGAATAGCCCCGTAGCGATTTAATTTTAAAATGTTACCATTTTCACTGTCGATGACCAAACCACGAATGGCTTCATCGATATTAAATTGAAACTCACGGATAGTTTTGGGGTACTGTTTGTTGAGGATGAGTTCCTCAATGACAAGTTTAAATACCAGGTTTTCAAAATTTTTCGTGTTGTAGCGAATCAGAGTATGATCCATATCCAAGCCGATGTATTTTATTTTTTTTAAGTTCAGCAGCCGGTTTACAAATACAGTATTGTCCATAAATTTCCTTTATAAAGTAGCATGAAAAATGATGCAGAGGTTAAACAGATAATGCCGAACAGAAATGATTGTTTCGCGTTGCTCATAAGGGCACACCAAGGGTGAGCCAGGTGAGCTGTTTTACCTGCGAGGGCGTTAATAAAAGCGTGATCAATCCACTTAAACAAAGGAATGGTCCGAACGGGATGGGGGTTTGCATGGATTTACCTAAGCGGAACAATCCGTAACAGCCAACCAAAGCGCCAACCGAGGCAGAACATACCAACAAAGGTGGTAGTAATGACCAACCAAACCAAGCGCCTAACGCGGCAAATAACTTAAAATCACCATGGCCCATGCCAACTTTTTGTGTAAGCAGCCAATAGCATTTCGTTACTAACCATAAACTTAAATAGCCACCAACTGCACCCAGCACGGCGTCAGTTAATGGACTAAATTGTTGACTTAGGTTAGTGATTAGGCCCACCCACAATAAACTAAGCGTAAGTTCATCAGGGAGAAGTTGGTGGTTTTTATCAATCCAAGTCAAACTGATGGTTAGAGCAATGAACAGTAGTGCGCTGATAAATTTTGGGGTAAAACCAAAACTCGCTAGGGCCAATAACGCAAGCAAACAAAAAGAAGCCTCAACCAAGGGGTAATCCAGTGAAATGCTGTGTCGGCATTGGGAGCATTTACCGCGCAATAAAAGATAGCTCAGTAGCGGAACGTTGTGCCAGATAGGAATTGTTCTTTGGCAATGACGGCAAAATGAACGAGGAAAAAATAAGTTAAGTGGTTTATGCGGCAACATCGGTTGCGCGGCAAGAAAATGTTGACATTCTCTTTGCCAACGATCAGTAAGCATCAGCGGCAAGCGATAAATTACCACATTAAGCACACTGCCAAACAGAAGAAAAAGCACGGCGAGTAGCGAAAGCGTTACCATCATACAATGGCTCCTAGTTGCACAATCGGTAAATACATGGCGATAATTACCAGTCCAATTAAACAGCCAAGCACTACCATGAGCAGAGGTTCAAGCCATTGCGTCAGTTGACGCATGGCATGCTCAAGTTCATGGTAATAATGCTCCCTGAGTTGATTGAGCATGGTTTGCAGATTGCCTGATTCCTCGCCAATCATCACAAGCTGAACGAGGCGATGAGGGAAAAGAGGGGATTGTTTGAGGGCATTGCTTAAGCTGATACCTTGTACAACCTTTGCGCGCGCGCTGGTGAGCGCTTGTGCTATTAATCGGTTACCCACCACGCCTGTGCAGGAAAGTAATGCATCAGTGAGAGGGAGTCCAGCATGCAATGTGGTAGAGAGAGTGGCGGTAAGACGAGCCATGATAGCGCATTGAATAATTAGACCTATTCTAGGCAAGTTTAGTAGGAATTGGTCAACAGCTAAAGCAACGATCAGTGTGTGGCGATAGAAATAATGAAACAACAGGCTCGTAATAAAGCTCAGTCCTAAGGCTACCAGGGCGTACTGCTGCAGGACCTTGGTTGCAGAGAGCATCCATTGGGTCAAGCTAGGCAATGGGGCGCTGAAGTGTTGGAAAAATTGCTCAAACTGCGGTACCACATACAGTAGGAGCCCCGCGCTTACCACAACGGTTAGACACACCAATGTCACAGGATACGCTAAGTTTTGTTTGATTTGACGTTGTAGTGTAAACCAGCGCGCTTGATCCGTGGCAAGTTGTGCCAATAGCCAGCTCAACGTTGCAGACTGTTCCCCAATAGCCACTAAATTGCAGAGTAAAGGCTTAAAATAAAAGGGTTGGCGCCTAAATGCATCGGCTAATGAATTGCCTGCTTCGAGGTCGTGCTGAATAGTGCTTAAGCTGTCATACCAGGTTGCGTGTTGTTGCGCGTTTTTTAACGTTTCCAGTGCGCGCGTGAGTGGAATGTGGGCGGCTAGCAAACCTGCTAATTGACGAATAAACTCCACAATTTCTTCGGGGGTTAAACGTTTTTTTGAACGAAACCATGGCCAATGTGCTCGACGAACACGGCGAGGCGTAATACCTTGTTGGTGTAGCGCGACTCTTGCCAGTAACTTATTTGGTGCAAAGAGATTACCGCGAGTTAACAGTCCGCTCCTGTCAACACCTGTCCATTTAAATTCAACCCGCGTGCCTTGCTGGCGCATAACCATGCATTAAGGCACGTTACGTTGCTTTTCACCGGTATACAGTTGGCGTGGTCGGCCAATTTTTGCCTTGGAGGCCGTCATTTCCATCCAATGCGACATCCAGCCGACGGTACGTGCTACCGCAAAGATAACGGTAAACATATTAGTAGGAATCCCGATAGCACTTAAAGTAATTCCAGAATAAAAATCAACGTTAGGGTAGAGTTTTTTCTCTATGAAATAATCGTCTTCTAAAGCGATTCGTTCTAATTCCATGGCTAATTTAAATAGCGGTTCATTGCCAGTGCCGGTAGCTTCGAGTACTTTGTGGCAGGTATCGCGCATAACTTTTGCGCGCGGGTCGTAGCTTTTGTAAATGCGATGACCAAAGCCCATTAAGCGGAATGAGTCGTCTTTATCTTTTGCTCGTTTGATGTAGTGATTGATTTGGCTTACATCACCGATTTGTTTTAACATGTTGAGGCAGGCCTCATTCGCACCACCGTGTGCTGGACCCCATAGAGCGCCGATTCCTGCGGAAATACAGGCGAATGGGTTGGCACCGGTTGAACCAGCTAATCGAACGGTTGATGTAGAGGCATTTTGTTCGTGATCGGCGTGTAGGGTAAAGATAGTATCAATTGCATCAACGATAACTGGGTTCGGTTTTGTTTCTTCTGAAGGCAAGCCAAACATCATGTGCAGAAAATTCTCGGCATAGCTCATTTTGTTTTGAGGGTACATGTACGGCTGCCCCATCGAGTATTTGTAGCTCATAGCAGCGAGCGTAGGCATTTTAGCTATTAAACGAATTGCGGAACAATAGCGATCTTCCAGACTACTCAGGTCCATCGAGTCGTGATAAAACGCAGATAAAGCCCCCACAATACCCACCATAATTGCCATGGGGTGTGCGTCACGCCGAAAACCATTTAGAAATTGGTACATTTGTTGATGCACCATGGTGTGGTTATTAATTAAATCGTTAAACTTAGTTTTTTCGGCGGCAAGCGGTAGCTCACCGTTAATCAACAAATAACACACATGAAGAAAATCTTTTTTTTCAGCCAGTTGCTCAATCGGATAACCACGGTACAGCAGTATGCCCTTGTCGCCGTCAATGTAGGTTATTTTCGATTCACAGGCGGCTGTAGAGACAAAGCCAGGGTCGAAGGTAAACAAGTCAAGTGAGCTAAGCTTATTAATATCAATTACATCATTTCCAAGGGTTGGGCTATAAATGGGTAGCTCAATTGGTTCTTTCCCTTCGAGGCTTAAATGGGCTGTTTTGTTTGACATGAATGCTCCTTTGTGCCGATATGTGATGCGCTTGGCGGCATTGCTGCCTGGATTT
>DAIDLK010000070.1 GCA_027449525.1 Legionellaceae bacterium
AAACCGGCTGCGCGCCGGCGGCGCTGATCCTCGAACCGGTCGGCCGCAACACCGCGCCGGCGATCGCGGTGGCCGCGCTGCAGGCGCTGACCGACGGCGAGGACGCGCTGCTGCTGGTGCTGCCGTCGGATCACGTGATCCGCGACGAGGACGGCTTCCGCGCCGCGGTGCGCGCCGCGCTGCCGGCGGCGGAGCAGGGCGCGCTGGTGACCTTCGGCATCGTCCCGGCTGCGCCCGAGACCGGCTACGGCTACATCAAGGCCGCGCCCGGCGAGGGCGTGCGCGCGGTCGAGCGCTTCGTCGAGAAGCCCGATCGCGCCACCGCCGAACGCTACCTCGCCGAAGGGGGCTACTACTGGAACAGCGGCATGTTCCTGTTCCGCGCCGGACGCTTCCTCGAGGAGCTCGAACGCCTGCAGCCGGCGATGCTGGCCGCCTGCCGCGAGGCGCTGGCGAAGGCAAGGCGCGACATCGATTTCCTGCGCCTCGACAAGGACGCCTTCGGCGCCTGTCCGGCCGATTCGATCGACTACGCGGTGATGGAAAAGGCGGCAAGTGTGTTCAGTACGGTATGGTGTATTAGCGAAAGTCTTCGCGCCACCGTGCTGGGAGGTTTTCCTTGGCTAATGCTTGGGTACGGGCAATTCGACTCGCCATTGGGACACCTACTACCCGTGGTGGGTGTCCTCGGTGTCAGTTGGATTACTTGCTTTTTAGGGGTATTACTGGCATTTGCTTTTACCGCTCCTGCGGCTACCCGACGATTCTACTTAGTAACCTGCGTTGTGTTATTGATGGCACCCATTCGTCTTGCACACCGTGAGTGGAGTCAAACTGATGCGAAACACATAACCGTAGGTATCATTCAGGCCAATTTATCCATGCGCGACAAATGGGATGCACACTTATTTTGGCGCATATTAACCTACTATCAACAAGCAGTGCACAGTCTGCTTGCACAAGATATTATTGTGCTCCCAGAATCAGCAATTCCTCTGCCTCGCTACTACGTAAAAGAATACTTAATGCAGTTACACAACCTAGCAAAACAATATCATAATGGTATTTTATTAGGCATTCCGCAGGAGAGTCAGCAAGACAACCGCCTCTTTTATAACGCACTACTTGGGCTAGGTGAAGCACACGGCAGCTACCAAAAACAACATCTCGTTGCTTTTGGTGAATTTATTCCCGATTTTTTTTCTCGCTTAACGAAATGGCTCAAGTTACCAACGCCTAATATGCTGCAAGGTGCGTCTAGACAACCCCTTATGACTATCCACAACCGTGCTTTTGCGACACTCATTTGTTACGAATTAGCCTACCCTGAATTACTAAGACGACAATTACCGACAGCGGAATGGATTGTTTCTATTAGTGATGATGGATGGTTCGGCCACTCTTTGGCGATTTATCAACATTTACAAATGGCTCAGGTATTGTCGAAACAGAGCGCGCGTTATCAGCTAGTAGCAAATAACGATGGATTGTCCTCCGTCCTTAACGCACAGGGAGAAATCACCGCCAGTTTACCGGCATTTCATTCAGGAATCTTACGTTCAGTGCTTCAACCTAGCCATGGAGAAACACCTTGGGTAAAGTATGGCGAACAGCCTATTTATGGCCTGATGTTGATTGTAATGTTAACAAGTATCACAATTAGTTTTATTTATAGGCGGCAATCGAGCACTCCCCCTTGCTGTGAACCACAAGAGGCGGTATCCTAACTGACTCGATTAAATTTTATAGTGTACATGATGGATATTCGCTATAACCCGGGTCAGGTTGAAGAAGAAGCGCAACAATACTGGACAAAAAAACATAACTTCTTGGTGACTGAAGATCTAAATAAAGAAAAATTTTATTGTTTAGCAATGTTTCCTTACCCGAGCGGATCTCTGCACATGGGTCATGTGCGCAACTACACCTTAAGTGATGTCATTGCGCGTTATCAGCGCGCATTGGGAAAAAATGTTTTGCAACCTATCGGTTGGGATGCCTTTGGCTTACCCGCAGAAAATGCAGCAATCAAGCACGGTGTCCACCCGAGCATATGGACCAAACAAAACATTGCAGCCATGAAAGAGCAATTCCTAAAACTAGGTAATGCGTATGATTGGCGTCGTGAAATCACTACGTGCAATCCAGACTACTACCGTTGGGAACAATGGTTCTTCATTCAGCTAGTTAACAAAGGATTAGTTTATAACAAAAAATCACTCGTTAATTGGGATCCCGTTGATCAAACCGTATTAGCCAACGAGCAGGTTATCAACGGACGTGGTTGGCGCTCGGGCGCGCTAGTGGAACGAAAAGAAATACCCCAATGGTTTATTAAAATCACAGCTTATGCAGATGAGCTCTTGCAAGGTCTGGACTGCTTGCCAGAATGGCCTGAGCAAGTGAAACAAATGCAACGCCATTGGATAGGCCGCTCAGAAGGCTGCGAGGTCAATTTTTCACTTCCAACCTTGAACCAAACGCTACCCGTTTATACCACACGACCTGACACGTTGATGGGTGTCAGCTACCTTGCGATTGCGCCGGATCATCCGCTAGCTCAAGTTTGCGCGGCCAAACTGCCGGCCGTGCAGGCGTTCATTGATTCTTGTCGCACAACGCCAATGACCGAAGCGGAATTAGCGACCATAGAAAAACGTGGCATCGACAGTGGACTAACGGCTATTCATCCTATCAGTGGTTGTTCCATTCCTATTTGGATAGCTAACTACGTTTTAATGCAATACGGTACTGGGGCTGTCATGGGAGTTCCAGCGCATGATACTCGCGATTTTGAATTTGCTAGCATCTATCAACTGCCCTGCATTGAAGTCATCAACGCGGAAGGCGTTTTAATTAACTCCGCCTCGTTTAACGACTTAACATCACAGCAAGCGTGTATGGCAATCATTGCTTATCTAGAAACACACCAATTAGGACAAGCGAAAATCAACTACCGCTTACGTGATTGGGGTGTTTCACGTCAGCGTTACTGGGGTACGCCCGTGCCAATGATTCATTGCGATACTTGCGGGATCATTCCGGTCGCTGAAGAGGATTTACCGGTAGTTTTACCTGATTCGATTGATTTTTCTGTTTCAGGCTCCCCGCTGGCGCATTGCCCTGCATTCATCCAGACGACTTGCCCGAAATGTGGTGAAATCGCGCGCCGTGATACGGATACATTCGATACGTTTATAGAGTCCTCTTGGTATTACGCGCGATTTGCTTGCAAGGGACAAGAGAATGCCATGCTGGATGATCGTGCAAAATATTGGACACCGGTTGATCAATACGTTGGAGGCATAGAGCACGCGACCATGCATTTGCTATACGCCCGTTTCTTTCACCGCTTGATGCGCGATGCCGGTTTAGTCAATTCGGATGAACCATTCAAACGCCTATTAACTCAGGGCATGGTGTTAAAAAATGGACAAAAAATGTCAAAATCAGTCGGTAATACCGTTGATCCAAACCAACTCATTGATACGTATGGCGCTGACACGGCACGCTTATTCATCCTGTTTGCAGCACCTCCCGAACATTCATTAGAATGGTCTGATAGTGGTGTTGAAGGATCGCACCGCTTTCTCAAGCGACTATGGGCTTTTGCTCATCTTCACCGTGATTTGATGATTGAAATTAATGCACTGTATCCTGATGAATCGCCAAAACCAAATTGGAATGAAGCCGAGCCTCGCCTAAAAAAAGCACGTCAAGTGATGCACCAATTGCTAGTGCAAGCAACCCAGGATTATGATCGCCAACAATTCAACACCGTCGTTTCGGCTTGTATGAAATTATTCAATGAATTAACAGCGTACCGTGTTGAAAACGAAATGGATCAATACGTTATTCATTCAGGGCTTAGCAGTTTATTACAGTTACTTGCCCCCATCACACCGCATATTACTCATGTGTTATGGTTTAATCTGGGGTTTGCCAAAGCAATTATCGATTGTGGCTGGCCTAGGGCAGATAAAAACGCGCTGAAAGCACAAGAGTTAGATTATGTTGTGCAAGTCAATGGTAAGCGGCGTGCGCAGTTTAGCGCCAGCATTAATACGCCCGAAGAAGCTTTAATTGCCTTAGCCAAGCAACAGGCAGCTGCCTATCTTGACGGTAAAGTTTTAAATAAAACCATTGTGGTTCACCATCGTCAACTTGTCAATTTGGTAGTTAACGAGTGAAAATACGCATACAGATTGCTGGCATCATCCTGCAATGTGCTGTGTTACTTACCGCTTGCAGTTTTCATTTGCGTGGCATTCATTCAGCCTATCCGCCGAGCTTCGGCCCAATAGCAATCCAGGTGCTACACGCGGACCATACCTGGGAGGCACTGTTGCGCCAACAATTAGTTCAGGTCAACCTAAACGTTGTGCAGGATGCCACCCAGGCCACCTACTTGCTGGTCATTATGGACGAACAAAGCAACAATACGATTGTTAGCATTAGCTCAAGTAGCTCACCGAGGCAGTATGAGCTAGTCTATAAAGTGACCTTCAGCCTGCAAAAAAAATCAAATGATGGTTTTATTGCACCAACCACTCTGCGCCTTACTCGTCCCATCACGATCAATAATAATCTCATCCTAGGATCCCACGATGAAGAAGATCAGTTATTGCGCGATCTACGTCGGGAAGCCGCATTACAAATTCTTGATCAGATGTATCGTCGCGCATGGTCTACACTTAAGAGTAACAATGCTCAAATTAAGGCTTGATGTCATGAAACAATCGTTACTCTCCCTCATTCTTATGGCGATGACTACCCCCACAATGGCTATTCCCCCGGGACAGTGGCAATGCTTCGCTATGGATGCAAAAGAAAGTAACTTTTCTGCTACAGGCTACTCAATACCAAAAGCACAAGCAGCAGCCATTCGTGTGTGTCAACAGCAATCTACCCATCCCAAGAGCTGCAAATCAGCTCAATCTTATTGTGAACAAGGACCGTTATCGTTGATTGACGACCGTTGCTTAGTTACCGATAATGCAGGACACTCCTGGGATACCACCGGTAAAGACTCTTGTAAAACTGCCATGGACATGTGCAACCAATTTTTATATTTACAGGCCGGAGCGCGTGGACAATGTTCCGTTAAACACGGTTATTAATAAGAGTCATGATGCATGATTAAACACACAGTATTATCCGGGCAATTACGTAATCCAACGCTTGCCGCGGTTTATCTAATCACCGGGCAAGATATCTACCTCACCAACCAGTCAGTGCAACAAATTAAAGCTCGTTGGTGTGTTGATAATGGCGAACAAGTGGCTACCAGTCATCTCGTCATTGAGCAAACCCAAGATTGGCACGTTCTAATTGATCAAGCCCAACGCTATGCATTGTTTACACAAACAACCTATCTAGAAGCATATTTTGAAAAAAAAACGCTTGATAATAAGGCAAAACAATTATTGCAACACTATTTGATTCATAGCAACCCAAATTGTCTAATCGTAATTAGAGCTCCTTTTCTCACGGTTAAACAACTCAGTGGCTTGAATAGCGCAACCAATCTAGTGGTGGTCGATCATCGTCCTTTAAGCACAACAGCACTTCAACAATGGTTAGAACAGCAACTAAAACAAGTACCCCTAAAGTTTACCCCAGCGATTAGCTCGCTGATCATGCGTTACACCAGCGGGAATCAATTGGCCTGCGCACAACTATTAGAAAAATTGAAAATTATCTACCAACCTGGCGATAGCATTCAACTCAACGACATCCAAGCACATTGTGTTGATCAATGCGACTTTCAACTAAGTGAACTTAGCGAAGCCTGTCTCCAAGGTAACCCTACAAAAGCATTCAGCGTGTTGCGCCAAGCTGAGCGTAATCGCACTGAAATTACCTTGGTGCAGTGGATCATGACCCAGGACATACGCCGCTTGATGCAATTACAACATGATGCACAACAAGGAGTTTCATTCCCTTTGGCCTGCCAAAAACTC
>DAIDLK010000071.1 GCA_027449525.1 Legionellaceae bacterium
GTATTCAGGCATTCCAGCCGCTACTGATTGATGGTCGAGCAATACAGCTTCATCCAATGGTTTGTACTGCATTCAACGCAGATTTTGACGGTGACCAGATGGCGGTGCACGTCCCGCTAACCATTGAGGCGCAACTTGAAGCGCGCTCCCTGATGATGTCGACCAACAATATTTTGTCTCCAGCTAGCGGAGAGCCGATCATCGTGCCAAGCCAGGATGTGGTGTTAGGTCTGTATTATTTGACCCGCGAACGCATGAATGCGAAAGGCGAAGGTAAAATTTTCACTAGTCGCCAAGAAGCGCAAAATTTTTATGAAGAAGGCCTCATTGAAATACACGCTAAAGTAACCATACGGATGCCGGTTGAGCAGGCGGATGGCTCGGTACGTTTGGAACTCTTAGAAACAACGGTAGGCAGAGCTATTTTGTCCACAATTTTACCAGTTGGTATACCGTTTGCGTTGGTCAATCGACCGATGACCAAAAAAACTATCTCCAAGGTGCTTGATAGTTGCTATCGGGTGCTTGGTTTAAAGGAAGCCGTTATTTTTGCTGATCACCTGATGTACATGGGCTTTGAATATGCAACTCGTGCCGGCGCTTCCATTGGCATCGATGACATGATTATTCCTGAGGACAAAGCCGCCATTATTGCACAAGCTGACAATGAGGTGCGCGAGATTGAATCTCAATTCCGCTCAGGTCTAGTAACCAATGGTGAACGGTATAACAAAGTCATTGATATTTGGTCCCGCACCAGTGAAATGGTCGCGAAATCAATGATGACGAAAATTGCTACAGAAGAAGTTGTCGATCGTGATGGCAACCTAGTAAGACAAGATTCATTTAACCCTATCTTTATGATGGCGGATTCAGGCGCGCGTGGATCAGCCGCACAGATCCGCCAGCTTGCAGCGATGCGCGGATTAATGTCCGCTCCTGACGGCTCGATTATTGAAACCCCCATTACAGTTAACTTTCGTGAAGGGTTAAATGTATTTCAATACTTTATTTCTACGCACGGTGCGCGCAAAGGTCTAGCCGATACCGCACTTAAGACAGCGAACTCAGGCTATTTAACGCGCCGCTTGGTGGATGTGGCTCAGGATGTGGTGATTACTGAAATCGACTGTGGCACGCAAGAAGGGATCCTCATGCAGCCGCTGATCGAAGGCGGTGATATTGTTGAACCGTTACACGAGCGAGTGCTAGGGCGCGTCGTATCTGCAGACGTGTATATTCCGAATCAGGATGAACCTGTTGTTAAGGCGGGCACCTTGTTGGATGAGACCTGGGTGGAGCAACTGGAACGTTTGGGTATCGATCAAATTCAAGTTCGGTCCCCCATAACCTGCCAAACTCGTTTTGGTTTATGCGCGATGTGCTACGGTCGTGATTTAGGGCGCGGTCACTTAGTGAACGCGGGTGAAGCCGTTGGTATCATAGCCGCGCAATCCATTGGTGAGCCGGGCACACAGTTGACCATGCGTACCTTCCACATCGGTGGTGCTGCATCACGTGCAACTGCCGCCAACAATATTCAAATTAAGAACAAAGGAGTTATTCGCTTACATAACATCAAAACCGTCAAGCATGAAAACAATCATCTAGTGGCTGTGTCGCGCTCAGGTGAAGTCACCATTGCCGATGAGTTTGGCCGCGAGCGCGAGCGCTATAAATTACCTTATGGTGCAGTGTTAACGGTACAGGATCATTCAGCAGTCGAGGCAGGCCAGATCATTGCGACTTGGGATCCACACACTCATCCTGTTATTTCAGAGGTAAGTGGTCGATTGAAATTCGTTGATTTGGTTGAGGGTATCACCATGAATCGCCAAACCGACGAGCTGACGGGATTGAGTAATATTGTGGTAATTGATGCGAAGCAGCGAAGTGCAGCAGGACGTGACATGCGCCCGTTGGTTAAATTAGTGGCGGATGATGGTGCGGAAATCTTTATTGCTGGCACCAACGTACCAGCGCAATATTATTTGCCAGTTGATGCCATCATTAATTTTGAAGATGGACAAACGGTAGGAATTGGAGATGTTATCGCAAGGATTCCACAAGAGCGAACAAAAACACGCGATATCACTGGAGGTCTACCGCGCGTAGCTGATTTGTTTGAGGCACGCAAACCAAAAGATGCTGCCGTCATGGCGGAAATATCTGGGGTGGTTAACTTTGGTAAAGAAACCAAGGGAAAACGACGCCTTATTATCACTGAATCGGAGCATAAGTCGCACGAAGAGCTAATTCCAAAATGGCGCCACATTGCCGTGTTTGAAGGAGAATACGTGGCACGTGGTGAAATTATTGCTGAAGGCCCGCCGAGCCCGCACGATATTCTGCGACTGCTTGGCGTGAGCGCGCTGGCGAACTACATTGTCAATGAAGTGCAGGATGTGTACCGTCTACAAGGGGTTAAAATCAACGACAAACACATCGAAACTATTGTTCGTCAGATGTTAAGAAAGCGAACCATTACCTTTGTAGGCGATTCGAAATTCTTACTCGGAGAGCAAGTAGAGGAAACAGCACTGTTAGAAGAAAATGACAAACTAGCGAGCGAAAATAAGGTGTTAGCTAATGGAACACCTAATCTGCTAGGAATCACCAAGGCATCGCTTGCAACGGAATCATTTATATCTGCTGCATCGTTTCAAGAAACAACACGCGTGCTCACTGAGGCGGCCGTTAGCGGAAAGATTGATGACCTTCGAGGCTTAAAAGAAAACGTGATGGTGGGTCGCTTAATCCCAGCAGGTACCGGCTACACCTATCATCAAACACGCAAAGCATGACGAGCGAAGGCACGCGCGATAGAACAGGGTGGATACACCGTGTCCGCTTCCGATGTACAACACGCACTCAGTGAAGCATTAAATGCTGAAGGACGTGAGTAAAGTATAGTAGGAAAGGTTCGGATTGCTATTGGGATAAACTTGACAATACAGCAAGACCCATATAGAATCCGGCACCTTATGCGTGTGAAATAACTGATAGCAAAATAGTTTGGAGTTAACAATAAATGGCTACTATTAATCAATTAGTAAGAAAGCCTCGGATTGCTGCAAAAAGAAAGACGAATGTGCCTGCGCTAGAGTCTTGTCCTCAACGACGCGGCGTTTGTACCCGCGTTTACACCACGACACCTAAAAAGCCAAACTCGGCCATGCGTAAGGTTGCACGTGTGCGTTTGACCAATGGGTTTGAAGTTTCTTCATACATTGGTGGTGAGGGGCATAACTTACAAGAACATTCGGTTGTATTAATTCGTGGTGGCCGAGTAAAAGACTTGCCTGGCGTAAGGTACCACACCGTACGAGGTAGCCTTGATACGTCTGGTGTAAACGATCGTAAGCAAGGCCGTTCAAAATACGGTACTAAAAAACCGAAAGACAAGAAATAACGAAAGTAGGAATTAAACATGCCAAGAAGAAGAGAAGTTCCTAAACGGGAAATATTGCCTGATCCAAAGCACCATAGCGAAGTTCTAGCAAAATTTATTAACGTTCTAATGGTTAGTGGTAAAAAGTCAGTGGCTGAGAAAATCATTTATGGTGCACTTGATGTTATCGAAGACCGCCTAAAGCGACAGGTAAATGCAGACGATACGGTTCAGGATAACGCGCATAGTTCATTGTCTCCAGTATTGCGTTATTTTCAACAGGCACTTGACAACGTAAGACCTACCGTGGAAGTTCGCTCGCGTCGGGTTGGTGGTGCAACCTATCAGGTGCCCGTCGAAGTTCGCTTAGAGCGTAGCGTTGCGCTAGGTATGCGTTGGATTGTTCAATCCGCACGCACGCGTAGCGAAAAAGGCATGATGTTACGTTTGGCAGGCGAACTAGCAGATGCTTATGAAAGCAAAGGCACAGCTGTCAAGAAACGAGAAGACATTCATCGTATGGCCAAGGCCAACCAGGCCTTTGCACATTTTAGATGGAATTAAACGAGAGGAGATGCTGGTGTCTACGACTCCATTAGAATTATACCGAAACATAGGCATTGTCGCTCACGTTGACGCCGGTAAAACCACGACAACAGAGCGAGTACTGTTTTATACCGGGACATCGCATAAAATTGGCGAAGTGCACGATGGCACCGCAACAATGGATTGGATGGTTCAAGAGCAAGAGCGTGGCATTACTATTACCTCTGCTGCCACAACTTGTTACTGGTCTGGTATGGAAAAACAACACGAGAAGCACCGTATCAATATCATTGATACACCAGGACACGTTGACTTTATGATTGAAGTAGAGCGCTCTTTGCGTGTGCTCGACGGTGCCGTTGTGGTATTTGATTCGGTATCTGGAGTTGAGCCTCAATCTGAAACAGTGTGGCGACAGGCTGCAAAATACGGTGTCCCACGCATTGTATTCGTGAACAAAATGGATCGCATGGGCGCTGATTTTTTACGAGTTGTTACTCAAATTAAACAACGCTTAAATTCTGAACCTGTTATTGTGCAGTTGCCGATTGGGTCAGAAGAACATTACAAGGGCGTCATCGATTTGATTAAGATGAAAGCCATCCTTTGGGACGATGAAACAAAAGGTATGACATTTAGCTACGAAGAAATTCCGGCGAATTTATTGCAACATGCCACAGAGGTGCGAAGCCAAATTGTTGAGGAGGCGGCTGAAGCTTCCGATGACCTAATGAATAAATACCTTGAAGGAGAAGAGCTTTCAGAGAGTGAGATTAAAGCAGCTCTGCGCCAACGCACTATTCAAAATGAAATAGTCCCGGTTTTTTGTGGATCAGCCTTCAAGAATAAAGGCGTTCAGGCGGTATTAGACGGTGTTATCGAATACCTTCCATCTCCTCTTGATATTCCGGATGTTAAAGGTATTGATGAAGACGGTGAACCTGCAACGCGAAAAACAGCCAATGATTCACCTTTTTCAGCACTTGCTTTCAAAATTGCGACCGATCCCTTTGTTGGTACCCTAACCTACTTTCGGGTTTACTCGGGCGTTTTAAAATCAGGCGATACCATATTTAACCCGGTCAAAGGAAAAAAAGAACGTATTGGACGGCTTTTGCAGATGCATGCAAATTCTCGTGAAGAAATTAAAGAAGTACACGCCGGCGATATTGCCGCTGCAATCGGTTTAAAAACTGTTACGACCGGTGATAGCTTATGTGATGTTAACCAGGTAATAACGCTAGAGCGGATGGATTTTCCCGATCCTGTTATTGCAGTAGCTGTTGAGCCTAAAACAAAAGCAGACCAAGAAAAAATGGGGGTTGCCCTTGGCAAACTAGCTCAAGAAGATCCATCCTTTAAGGTTCATACCGACGAAGAGTCTGGCCAAACAATTATCGAGGGAATGGGTGAGTTACACCTTGAAATTATTATTGACCGGATGCGTCGCGAATTTATGGTTGAGGCAAACGTTGGTAAGCCGCAGGTTGCCTACAGAGAAACACTTAAAACTGCCGTAGAGCAGGAAGGAAAATTTGTTCGACAATCGGGTGGCCGTGGTCAGTACGGGCATGTTTGGCTAAAAATAGAACCAAGAAGTCGTGGCGAAGGATATGAGTTCATTAATGCCATTATTGGTGGCGTGATTCCCAAAGAGTACATTCCTGCCGTTGATAAAGGAATTCAGGAACAAATGCAAAATGGAGTGATAGCTGGCTATCCCGTCGTCGACGTCAAAGTCACTTTGTTTGATGGATCCTTTCATGAGGTTGACTCAAATGAAATGGCGTTTAAAATAGCCGGCTCAATGGGTTTTAAACAAGGTGCTCAAAAAGCAAGCCCGATTTTGTTAGAGCCGATCATGAAAGTTGAAGTAGTCACACCAGAAGACTACATGGGTGACGTCATGGGCGATCTCAGTCGTCGTCGAGGTGTATTACAAGGGATGGATGAGTCACC